>NZ_JBHIPR010000053.1:676-2240 GCF_042196145.1 Bartonella sp. AP258QHHD | reverse complement strand
TGAAGCCAATGTATGCATGTGTCATAGAGGACAACTCGCATTAGCTCTTACTCAATTGCCTGATTGGAAATATGAAATTAAACACATCTAAAAAATAAACTTACAGATTTTTTACATATGGAGGTGCTTCTCTTCACAAATGCCTCCTAGCACCACCACCCTTCTTAACACTTTTAAGTCATGCGTGATTCACGAAATGGGTGAATTGTACGCAAATCAAGGAAATAAACCATGGAAAAGAAATATGAACTGACTGATGAAACAATCGAAGTTGGGCGCAAAACGCTCCGCCGCATTCGTGCATTGAGAGATTTGGGGGACGTCAAGAAAGGTGATCTTGGCGGCTATATCGAGAAAGAAGACAATCTAAGTCATGATGGCAATTGCTGGGTTGGGGGTTATGCCAAGGTTTATGATGATGCTAAGGTTTACGAAAATGCACATGTTTACGGTTATGCCGAGGTTTACGACAATTCTCGTATTTATGGCAAAGCAGAAGTTTTCGATGAACCATGCATTTACGGTCATGCAGAAGTTTACGGTGATGCATATATTTGCGGTGAACCGAACGTTTTTGATAATGCAGAAGTTTATGGCAATGCACAAGTTTACGAAGAGCCATACATTTACGATAGGGCGCGTGTTTACGGTGATGCGCATGTTTACGGTCATGCAAAAATTTACGGTGATGCATGTGTATGTTGGAACGACTGGATTGATGACGATAGAAGAATCTCAACTAGAGAAAAAACCAGATGAGAAAATAACGAACTACTAATCTTATAGTATCTCTATAAGCCGTTTCTAACACCGAAAAACCAACTTTTAAACACCAGCGTGATTCACGCCACGGGGGAATTGCATCTAAAATGAAGGGGAACAGATATGGCACACCGCCAACCTACTATAACACAACCAGCCATTGCACGAGCTTTACGAGAAGCTAAAAAACAAGGAGCAGAGGTTGTAGAAATCAAGCCTACTGGTGAATTATTAATTCATATCAATAAAATCGTAACACCCAGAACGATAGATAATACTTATAGCATTGACGATTTTCCACCGCTTGAAAATGAACAAAAAGACTACGATACCAGCAAATCGTGTCCCTCTGTTGACGGTATAAAGTTTTAGCCATGCCAAAACGCCGTCCACCGCATCTTGTTCGTGAACGCACACGCCATGGTAAAATCATATGGTATGTACGTATTGGTCATGGACCACGGTTTCGGATTGAAGGAACCTATGGAACGCAAGAGTTTGTCGATAATTATACGCTTGCTCTTAAGCAAGCTCAAAATGGCTCCTCCAAAACAAAGAGGCGTACCAGACTCACAGAAGGGTCTTTCGATTGGTTGTTGCATCAGTATTTACAAAGCATGCAATGGCATAATCAATCAGAATCTACTAAAAAAGTTAAATATCGAATTCTGAATAATGTTTCTAAACATATCGGTAATCGTGCATATAAAAGCATAAACAAACAACACATGCTTGAAGCCGTAGACAGAAGGCGAGAGACCCCCGCAGCTGCAAAACATTTTTTGACCTCTTTAAACGGTCT
>NZ_JBHIPR010000053.1:0-379 GCF_042196145.1 Bartonella sp. AP258QHHD | reverse complement strand
TGGTAAAGGTGGAAATAAGCTTGTCAAAGAAAGTTTTGGCAACCTCTTTCGTGAAGCATGTAATGCGGCGGGTATTAAAAAATCAGCGCACGGATTGCGAAAATTAGCAGCAACACGTGCAGCCAATGCTGGTGCGACAGTTTCGCAAATGAAAGCGCTTTTTGGCTGGACAGAAGATAAAATGGCATCCCTTTATACCAAAACAGCTGATAGAAAACGACTTGCAATAGAAGCAATCAAAAAGCTACAAAAAGGTTCGGGATAGACATAAAATAAGTTAAAATAATCAACGGAATCAAAACTCCCGAACTTTTATATAACTTATTGATTTTATATAAATATAACGCTCCCACCCCCTCCGCCACAGCACTTTTATGGT
>NZ_JBHIPR010000052.1:0-1165 GCF_042196145.1 Bartonella sp. AP258QHHD | reverse complement strand
ACCACATCTTGTGAATTCATTGCGGGTCGCTCTTAACGCGCTTCATAAATATTTTGACAGAAAAACTAAATGGTAAATGTTGTATGTTGTTTCTTTCGCTATGACGCGAAACGTTTTTCTGTACAATTCGTTGTATTTGTATTANATCTCTATAGACAGTATAATCTTTATGCAGCAATACAATATATTGTTGTCGAAGACAAAACATTACCACATCTTGTGAATTCATTGCGGGTCGCTCTTAACGCGCTTCATAAATATTTTGACAGAAAAACTAAATGGTAAATGTTGTATGTTGTTTCTTTCGCTATGACGCGAAACGTTTTTCTGTACAATTCGTTGTATTTGTATTACAGTGAATACAAATATGAGGATTGTGTTATGACGATATCTATTCGATTGCCAAGTGATCTCGAAACACGTTTGAATAATTTAGCTGCTAAGACAGGACGTACAAAGTCTTTTTATTTACGCGAGATTATTGAACATGGAATAGAGGAAGCAGAGGATTATTATTTAGCTTCACAAGTAAGAGAGCGCGTTCGAAGGGGAGAGGGTACTTTTTATAGCTCTGAAGAGGTGAGGAAAGAGCTTGGCTTGGACGATTAGGTGTTAGAAAACTGAAGCAAAGTCTGGACAAATATTTTTCACAAAAGCGCATAATCGTATTGGTTTATAACAAATATTCTACCAAATGCTCGTAGGATTTGTTGTAATGAAAATCTTTATTTTCGAAAATTGTCTCCTGCTTTTCGATATGAAATTGTTTGTATTCTTCCTTTATAGCTTTTTTCAGTGCATTCACCTTTTCTTCACCGAAGATAATTTGTAGTTTCTCTCTTGAATTTATTATATTTACGAGCATATCCCAATAGATAAATCTATTATAGCATTTTTTACTTGCTGATTTAATTTGTTCTATTGTTCCTAATTTATAAGTTTTCTCAAATGTTGGAATATTTTCAGAAATGTATAGATTATAATTATCTTTTTCATTTATGAGTTCTTTATCTTTCTCTTTACACTCATTTACCTTCCATTTTACCTCTTCGGTATAACGGTCTTCATCTAAAGAAATATATCCTTCTGTAACAGTTTCAAGAAGACGCTTATAATGAATAAAAATTTCTCTTGCTATTCTATAGTCATCCGAAATGTCATACAA
>NZ_JBHIPR010000051.1:5934-48876 GCF_042196145.1 Bartonella sp. AP258QHHD | reverse complement strand
ATTAGACATATCTGTAGCATTTTTATCTTCTGTCGAGATTGGCAAAAAATCTGTTCCTGTAGGACTGGAGGAAAAGATAATTGAACTCTATGCTTTAGATCAAGAGGTAGCAGAAATTTTGAGAAGAGAATCGGATGCTTGTCGCAAAAGTTTTACAATCAAGACTTCTGATCCGTTGAGAGGTGAAGCTGTTGGCATGTTTTTTAGAACTTTAAAAGATTTTTCACAAGAGGATTTAGAAGCATTCAAAACATTATTAGAGATGATTAGCGAAGCGCAAAGAAAAGAAAATGCTACTGTTGTAGACAAATGTTAGAAAATCCTATTCCCTAACTTTTATTTACGCGTCCCTCACAGTAAAAAAGCTGTATAAATACAGCAAGTTATTTTTACATAAAACTTACATGTTATCCATAAATGGTATAACCGTAAAGCCCCCGTAAAATAATCAAAAAATCTATCGAACCTCACTCTCTTTATGCTGAATAAAAGAGTAAGCGAGCACCATTATCGTATTTATATTTTTTTCCAAGACAGTGTTAATATACGTATTCATTGTAGGCATTTTTTCAGTTTTTATCTACATGCTAACCACGTTTGGAATGTGAGAAACATGCTTTTGATTGATTTAATATAAATAGGCTTGCCATGAAACAATCTTACAGTATTGAGATTTCTCATTTAAGTTGAAAGACAATTCATTATTATTATAAATCAATATGATGTATAGATTGTCGACATTACAAGCAGTGTGTGAACGCTCAATGGTTAATGCCAATGTTTTTGTTATGGGGAGGGGTATCTGGTGATAATGAAGTTTTGTATAGCGTGAGAGACGTAATTGAGAGATGCTTGTTTAGAGGTGCGTTTAGTGAAAAAACTTTGAAAGCAAATGCGCATTCCCTCTGCACTTTAAAAGCGCAAAGAATTTCCAGTGAAAGAGTGGTTGGAATAAGTATGTGTGTTATTTTGAGAGGAGCGATTTTTCAGAGCTTCTTAAGTGTGTCCCGTTGAACCAAAACCTCCTGTTCCACGGCTCTCGTTATGGCTTTGGGTATTTTGCTCTGGTTCAATGGCGCAAACATTAACTTGGGATACGGGGGCGATGACTGTTTGGGCAATGCGCATGCCCCGTTTAAATGGAAAAGTCTTCTTGGTCTAAATTGATAAGAAGGAGTTTGACTTCACTTCCGGATAGTCACACTCAATCGTTCTTGGAGTGTTGAGGCATGTAATGCCCGTGTTTTAAGGCTAAGCCAGAGCGTGGACGGATGCGTGCTTCACAAGCCCCACGTGATAAATGAAAAATTGAGACCTGTTGGAATAAGTGTCCGCTGCTCAGGGGCAAGAACCAGTGTTTCTTCTTTACCAATTGCTGCTTGTAAATCCAAGACCAGCAGAACCAGCCGTTGTGTAGTGAGGAAGTTCTAAATCTTGTCCCAAGTGCAAGACACTGAACGGATAAAGTCAGGGGATGTGAAGATCGAGAAGAGACAGGAGAAGAGTAAGGATACTTGTTTAGAGGGGCGTTTAGTGAAAAAACTTTAAAAGCAAATGCGCACTCCTTGTGTACTTTAAAAGCCCAAGGGGTTTTAAGTGAAAGAGTGGTTGGAATAAGTGTGTGTGTTATTTTAAGGATAGCGATTTTTTCAGAGCTTCTTAAGTGTGTCCCGTTGAACCAAAACCTCCTGTTCCACGGCTCTCGTTATGGCTTTGGGTATTTTGCTCTGGTTCAATGGCGCAAACATTAACTTGGGATACAGGGGCGATGACTGTTTGGGCAATGCGCATGCCCCGTTGGATTGAAAAGTCTTCTTGGCCTAAATTGATAAGAAGGACTTTGACTTCACCACGGTAGTCACTATCAATCGTTCCTGGAGTGTTGAGGCATGTGATGCCGTGTTTTAAGGCTAAGCCAGAGCGTGGACGTATTTGTGCTTCAAACCCAAGGGATAAATGAAAAATGAGACCTGTTGGAATAAGAGCACGCTGCCCAGGGCTAAGAACAAGCGTTTCTTCTTCTCCAATGGCGGCGCGTAGATCAAGGCCAGCAGAACCCGCTGTCGCGTAGCAAGGAAGTTCTAAACCTTGTCCGTGTGCAAGACGCTGAACAAATAAAGTCTGGGCATGTGAAGGTTGAGAAGAGACAGGATGATTGTTTAGAGGGGCGTTGGTTTCAGTGTGCGACATGATCGAGGCATTTCCAAAATATGAGGTCTAGAAGAAAATGATACTTTAACAAAAGATATCTATAAAACCAAGTCGATAAAGGTGTGTGGATATAGGTTGTCCCCAGAGCTTGCTTATCATCTTTGGCTGACCTAAAATATTCCACAACACCACCTAACATCATCAAAGGCATTTTTCAATAATGGCATCATCAAGGATGGCTTATGCCTAGGGGCATGCGCTTATTTGAGATCTAAATTATGGTTACAGATAAGATTTTTTAGATACTACCGATAAGTATACCCGTGGCAAAAACCAGAGCTCCCCCAATGATAACCTGTAAAGAAGCGCGCCAAAAGGGAGTTGACATGAATTTGTTCTGAATCCAGACGATGGCGCCTAGTTCGAAAAAAACAATGATAAAAGCAATAATTGTCGCTACATAAAAAGAGTTGATTAAATAGGGAAGCGTATGGCCTAATCCTCCTAATGTGGTCATAATGCCGCTGGCAAGGCCTCTTTTTAATGGCGAACCACGCCCTGATAATTTTCCGTCATCATGGGCTGCTTCTGTGAAACCCATTGAAAGTCCCGCACCAATTGAAGCTGAGAGCCCTATCAAAAAAGTTTGATGCGTGTCTCCCGTGGCAAAAGCTGCGGCAAAAATGGGGGCAAGGGTAGAGACAGAGCCATCCATTAACCCTGCAAGACCTGGTTGAATCCAAGTCAAAAGTGTTTGTCTTTGCGTTTTCGAAGGCTTTTTTATGGTGTGATTTGCCGCTGTTGTTTTTTGGGAGGGATGGCGGTTCTTGCCTTTCACAAGAGAAGTTTTGTCACATAATGAACCGATAGTGTTTGCACGATTATGGCAAGAAAGGCACAAAAGTTGCTTATAATTTTTAAGCTCTTGAAGCCCCATGGCGGTAAAAACCGCGGCTTCCTTAGAGGAATAAGGTTCTAGAGCTTTTGCATATTTTAAATAGAGCGCCGCATGTTGCTCTTTTAATTTGAGCGCTTTAAGTATCACGTTTTGTGCTGAACGAAAGGACAGAGCTTTACGTTGTACAAATGAAAAAAACAATTTCAACATTTTCTGTTCCTTTGCACTTTAGAATAATTCTAAAACATAAGAAAAATAAACCGAAAGTCAATCTAAAAGTTCAAAACTGAAAAATTGCAAAAAGGTTGCAGTAAAAAAATGCTGGGATGTTGAGAAAGTACAAGGAGATTTGTCAAATGGAGACGACAGGGGCGCATGAAAGAAATGATTACGTGAAAAAATTTAAGAGACAATGTGCTTTATTTTGCTAAAGGGGCGTTTGAATGGAGCATTTCAATGTATTGATGCTCGAGAATATAGGAAAGGAATAAGCTAGCATCATCTTCATTCGATGCGTTCAAAAGACTGTACAGCTCTTAGAATTTGAAATGATTCTTTAAAGGAGATCTTTATTCAAGGGATAAAAGCCCATTTCGCGAGGGGGCCCCGTGAAGAGTATAGAAGGGTAGAGCGGCAAAATTTCCATGAAATAATATAAACTCCATTGAGTCTTCTTAATCTTTACGCTTCATAAAAGAGCAAGCCGGCATCATCATACACCTTAGCTCCCAGTGTTGCGACAGTCTTTAGCACTGTTCATTATAGGCATGACATTTTATTGTACAGTTTTACGCCACTCATTCTGCTTGTGGAGGTGTAAGACAGTATTCTTATGATATTTACGCGCATTTTAGCGTTGTTACAGCTTTTGCATTTAGGTGGATTTGTTAGCGTGTAACGAATTATCTTTTGTGCTGTAATTGCAGGGACAGATAAAGGTGGGAGTGCATAAATGACAGAGATATTATCATATCAAATTGTTTGATCACGCATAAAAATTTATGCTTTATGAAGGGGCATTTATCGCCTTGTAACTGGCCTGATATCTTGCATGAAAGCCCAAAATTCAGTAAAATTCTCTCACTTCAAAACTTCTTATCTTAAATCAATTCAAATCATTTGCTTGTGTATCACAAGGAAGGGTGTGGGTGCTGTGTTTTTATTTAAAGTATGGGATGAGTTGAAATGTGAAAAGTGCATAATCTCTACGCGTTAACAAACGTTTTTGATGTTTTTAACAAAGAGTTAAGTTGTGCAGAAAAAAGAGGAACTCTATGGAAATTGATGATAGTTTAGAATGGTTTTTGGGTTTGCACAAACTAACAATACCGCAGGCAGCGCTTTTAATAGTTGGATTAAATCCAGGAAAGTGTCTGTTTGACGATGAAACGGAACCAGAAAAGAGTGATATTTACGAAGATAACCTTTCCGTATCATCAGAGAAAACTGCTTGTTTCCGAGGAGCTTATAATGCCATAATTCAGGCAGGAAAAGAAGGGCAATTAAAGATGAAATTGTCGTATAGTTATTCGAGTTATATAGATCCAGATTCTTCATATGTTCGCGTTGATGATTTAAAAGAATGGCTTTCATCGCGTGGTAAGAGACCTGCGTTTTTTTCCTGAGGATGATTCTGCTGAGACTAAGGATCAGAAATATTATGCGTTTCAAGATCCAACGCATCCACGTTATGCTCCAAAGCTTGCTGCTATTGTTGCAGCATGGGAAGCGGTGAGTGAGGCTGAGGGTGGTAAAACTGTTAAAGGAACGCTTATAAAGTGGCTTAGTGAACATGCCGTTCAGTACAAGTTGGTGGATGATGATAATTTACCAAGAGAGAAGCTCATTGAGGAATTAGCGGCTGTTGCGAATTGGGAACCTACCGGAGGGGCGCCTAAGACACCTGCCAGCTCTCTTTTATCAAAAGAAAAAAAATAAAAAGATCAGTAAAATTGCGCTGTTTTTTTTTGATAATTTTGAAGATAATCTCTTTTTCTGGGGGATATTTTTACTTTTCTTCCCTAGATTATAAGTAATTGTTTTTCAATGAAAATAATTTTTATAGTGTTCCTCTGACTGTTCAGGCGGGGAAAAATAGACATTTTGGGGCAGTAAAATTTACCCTGTAGTTTTCGTAACTTACCTCTCTATTTTTGTTTGATTTTTTGGGGCACTTTTAAAATCCATTATAAATTGAAATGAGAATGCAACATGAGAAAAATATTTTCTTTTTTTACGGTGCGTGGAAGTGCAAAAAATCCTCAAGTCAATGCACCGATATTGGAGCAGCCTGTTGCCGATGAGGTGGTGCGTAAATCGTTTAGAGTAGGTGTATTGTCGTGTTGGTTAAAGTTTGAACTTACCCTTGTTATGGAAAAGGTCAAAGCTGAGCGTCATGTGCGCTCTCCATAAAGAAATCTTGTCATCTATGAGCGAATGAGGATTTCTCTTGAAAAATTTGCACAATAGTAAAACTCGTTAGCAAAACCCGTTCTTTGGCGTAACAAAAAGGATGTCATAAATGATTATCTCATCATAAATATGCTTTAAGAATAACCCTTGCGTGGCGAAAGTCTATGGCGTAGTCTCTATAGACTTTTGTTCCGTGTGTGGTGATTAATGCTCTTGTTTATCTCTTGTCAATGCAAGTGCCCATGAAAGTGATGGGTGTCTATTGCTCCATTGTGATGCTTGGTTGTTCATGTTTAGAAACGACAAGTGTATTAAATGCGATAGGGCTGATAGAAAGGAAAACGTATCCTGTAAAAAATAGGTATGTCTTTAAAATAAAGCTGATAAACGAAATTATTTTTTTATCTACCTTTTATATGGTGAGAGAAAGGTATTCAAAGTGCAAGCATACGCAATTTAGCAGTAAATCCCAAAATAGCATAGATCGTTTCTCGGAAAAGGGGAAGAAAATCTATCTGTAAAAGCTATGTTGGGTCGTGTGACAGGTGAAATAATGCGGTTAGGGCAATAAACAATTGTTATTGGTGAAGAGATAGAAATCGGTTGGGTGTTGATTTCTGGTTTATTAGAGAATTTTCTTTGTTATTTTGTCAAATACGATCGTTTGAGGTGTGGTCATATAAAGCGAAGCTTTTTTTCAATCTTGGAAAGATATTCTTATTGCGGAAAATCATATAAAGTTTAAGCAACGGCAGCACGATTTTTTGTGCAATGAAATGATAAGTATGTACAATATCTCGGTAATCTCCATGGGAAACTTTACCGGATCCAAGGTGTGGATATTGTCTTCTGCTTACCCCAAATCGCAGATATTTCAAAACAACAACGGTGGAGCAAAACAACAACGGTGGAGAATGAATGTTGGATATGTTCTAGGGAAGGTTGCAAAAAATGGCAGTTTTCAAAAAAATACTAAAAATGACGAAAGGAGCGGTTTCCCACTCCTTCGTTCCTATCTCCCCTTGCGGGGAAGCGGCCACCATTACTGATGCCGTGTATGCTGATATAGGTACACTTATTTTTCTCAAAAGTCAATACTGTAAATGCGGTAAATATTTGAGCATCAGAGCTACAACTTTATGAAAATCTTCGCAGGATAACCTTGGAACGGTACGTGAGCAACTTAAACGACTTACAGAAACTGTTGTGACATAATTGCAGATAATCCACGCTTTTTTATTCTCTATGGGAGATTGTATTGGATACGCAGCGGGATTATTGGGTTGTGATTTCGTTGAAAAAGGTAAAACTGTCACATTTCCATATAATTTTGCATTCTTAGAAAGCACTAAAACAGGCCGCTTTTTCCAAAATTCAGGGAGTATCGAATCATGAGGAAAATCACACCAAAAAACTTGTCTGATGCGTGGTGCCGATTTGATTCGTGGTTTTATATGAGGTGGTTTTTCGTAAGGCGCATTTAAATCCCTTTCTTTTATATGCTCACGCCATGCATTATGATCATGTTCCATCATAACACATGGTTCTTCAAGTTTGGTTATATCTAAGGAAATAGGTGATAGGGTAGAAGGCTCTGTGTTCTTATCTTCAGCCATAGCAGACCATTTATATTTATTGGTCCCCTCACTTATTATTTTACGGCTTTTCTATCACGAGTTTTTATCAAAATGTTGCTTATAAGTACAGAGAGGTGAAACCATAAAATGGATGTATCTGCTTATTTTTGTCTTTTGAGTACAACGCTAGAGGAGGGATGTTGGTGACTCGTTGGTGTGGGTGGGTTGGTTTGGCGGTGGGTGGTTTTGGGTGGGGATTGGTGATTGGAGGGTTGTTGGTAGGGGAAAGCGATTGGAGAGAACGAGTGCACGCGGTTTCGTTTCTATTTTATGGTTAGAGTTTTTTATGGATTGAAAGGAGCCCTTTTGAAGTAATATAGAGGCTTATAAGGGAGAAAAATAGGCTTGAGACGACATTCCAACCGGCAAATGAAAGAAAAAGAAAGCGTGCGGATGCTTCAGAACAAGAAGGGGGATGAATGCTATTTAATTGGTTAAGCAGCTGGTTAATGTCTGAGGTTTTTCTGACTGCGCTTAAACCACAGCTGAGGGGAGCTTCCCAAAAGCCATATTCAACACCCGCATGATAAACGGCTAAAACAAGGCTGATGCACATTAAGACAAAAACACACAAAAACAAAAGTTGTATCCAAGCAGTTATGCGAAAAAAATATGCCCCAAAACCTGCTAAGAGCAAAAATGGTATGGCTCCATAATAAGGAAAACGCTCTATGAGACATAAATCGCAAGGAAGATACCCTCCGAAATATTCAAAACCAAGGGCAATACCTATTGTGGCAGACAAGCAAAAAGCGAGAAAAAAAGCCCATAAACTTTGTTCTTTTCTGCTGGGTTCAAGATGAAGGTGTTTGTGTAAAAGTGGGTGAGAAGACAAAACGCATGCCATTAAGTCTATTCCTTATAAAAGCTTCTTGTTTAAAAAAGCTATGAAAATCCCATAAATTAAAAGGAGGCTAACACAACCAATGAGAACAATCCATTTGAAATGCTGTACTAGAAAATTCATTGCTTTTTGTCCAAAATGTTTAATCAGCCACGCGAGAAGATAAAAACGAGCGCCTCTGGAAAAAATACAAATAAGAATGAAAAATTCAAGACGCACACTCATAACACCGGCCAAAATTGTGACAATCTTGATGGGGGGAAGATGAAAAAAACCTGATGTTATCAGTAAAATGATTAGAAATTGCAGGGTTGCACTATTTTTCAGAGATTCAAAACTTTCAACCTTACCATAAATTTCTAAAATGGGTTTGGCAAGGGTATCATAGGCAAAATGTCCGATAAACCAACCGGCAATGCCTCCTAATACAGAACAGATCGTCGCAATCAAAGCATAGCGATAAACCCGTTTTTGATGGATAAGAAGCATCGGAATATATAAAACATCTATGGGAATTGGAAAAACAGAACTTTCAATAAAGGCAATGAAACCAAGCCAGTGTGGTGCTGTACGCCGATTTGCTAAAGAAATCGTCCAAAGCTTTAATTTGTTTAATATCATGAGGCTTTTTATAAGTTTAAGAGGTAAAGACTTTACAAATGAGATTGCTATAAATCCGGTAGAGAAATCCAATAAAGAAAGTATTTCATAAAATAGATAAGAAAATGATATGAATTCTTAAAAAATGAGAAGTCTTCTGTTGACGAATCTGTTCTTCTTCATATAGTGCAAAGGAATAATCGACAAGTCTGTCTTTTATAGTCCTGTCTTTTATAGCAGTGTGCGGGTGTGGTGGAACTGGTAGACGCGCCAGACTCAAAATCTGGTTCCGAGAGGAGTGTCGGTTCGAGTCCGACCACCCGCACCACTTCATAAATATTTTCCTTTATCCTGTTATGGCGCATCGCTTTGATTTATAAAACATGGGGGGTATAAAACGTGGGATTTATAGACCGTGTTCAATGTTTTGTATGTTGAATGAAAAACCTCGAATACCGTAGGATTCTTTCATTTCAAGTCTGTTTGTAGTAAATCAACTAAAATCATGTCGCTTGTACGTTACAAGCTAGATGAGCTCGCGTGGAGTGAAATTTTACAAAAAATGAATAAAAATGCCTCTTATGAACCGTTTCAAGGGCATCATTGGAGGTAAAGTATATGATGGATGGTGCCAGCTTGCATTTTTATGAAGTGTAGAGATGGTGCTCTATAGATTTTATATTCCTGTGGGTGCTTTCGCAAAATGGGCTTGAGGGTTTTGAGAGCTGTTTCTTTAAAACACGCATGTGAATTGGCAACCAAAGTGTCTTGAATTTGAGTGTGTTTGGTTTGAAGCGTTGTCGTATGACATGAGGGGCGTGATCGCCAAAAAGATATGTGAGCAACAAAAACATGGGGTAGTGCGTAATCTCCACTCTTTAAAAGGCAGGAGCATGAGAGGCTTAAAAGATTTTGCTTTAGAGGCTTTTGAAAGTCGTAAAGCAGAGGGAAATGGTAAGATTGGAAATTGGTTTTTACCTTGACAACTTCATGTTCTCCCTAAATGAAGCTGTCTCTCCGTTATAGAAATTACATAAACAGAGAACCGCAATATCCTCTCTCCACTCTGGCATACAATAGCGGTAAAATACTGTCGTTTGAAGTGTGGTCATATAGGGCATACTTCCTTGAAACGTTACAGTATTTTTTTCGGTGTGTGTTGGATATTCTTCAGTGTTTGTCTTGCTTGAGATTTAAGGGCATTCCATGAGGAGGAGCCCAAAGAAGCCCGCCCAATATCCCCCAATATCCCCCAAGAGTCTCCAAGGGTTTTTGTGCTTTTATAAACGGACATGGTGTTTAAAAATGGGTGTTTAAAAATGGGTGTTTAGAATCTTTATCCTTTAAGAGCGGGGAGGCCAAGTCAACATCATCTTATAAAACTGCAATTGATGCACAATATCCATATTTATTTTAAAGAAATATCTCTTAAATAACGGCTCTCATTTATTTTACGATGGCGCCCAGTGGTATGATGGTAAAGCTTTTATATTCCAAAGGCATTACATGAAAGGCTGAGAGGATAGGAGCTTGCTTTAAGAGAGGGAGAGGCTTTATTGTTTTGTGACTATTTGTTTACAGTTTAGTACAGGTTTTTAGAATCTACGTCTTTTTAGGGGGAAAGGGGCATTAAAAAACCCCGTTTTTAACAGGGTTTTTTAATCGTTCAACTTTTCTAAAAAATTTAGAATTTATAAGCGATACCAAAGCGAACATCATGCGTTTGAGAAGAGATTTTAAGGTTATCGTTTGCAAATTTCTTTTTAAAAAAATCTGAATAACGATATTCTGTCCGCATAATGATATTATCTGTCATTGCAAGATCAAAACCACCACCAACAGTGTAACCAAACATTGTTTTTGTCTCATCTAACACATTGCCAGAAGCAAAAATTGTCGAATCTTCTTGCGATTTTGATAAAAGTGACATGATATATTGCATCTGTCTATAGGCTATACCCCCTGCAATATAAGGCATAAGACGATGGGAAGCAAAACCAATGCGCGCGCGCGTGGCACCAGACCACGTTTCTTTCAATGTTACACTGCTAACAACAATGTCACCATAGTTGGATATCGTTTCACCCTGAGCTGCAGGTTTTATGATAGGAATCCCAGCTTTTTTAAAGGCAATGTTAATGGAGTTTGATTCATCTAGAATTTTCTTTCCATTGTCTGTTTGGGTGCTTTTCCTTCCAGACCAGACCATATCGGTATCAAAACCGAAAACAAGATCTCCCAGATCAATATTAGAACCTGCATACAAACCTGCTCTCAATCCTGATAGTTTCGGTGATAAATCTCTATCAACCCAAGCCCATTTTCCGCCCCTAGCTTCTTGTGCGTAATTTAGAGTATTTTTATTGGAAAAATATCCAATTTGTCCTCCAAAATAAAAACCAGACCAAGAAAAAGGCGCAGAAACAGTAACCGGTGAAATACGTGACGATGAAACATCTTGCAATGAAACCTTCGGTTCTGATTGCTTAAAGATTACCGTATCTGCTGCTTGCGCTGTTGAAGCGGTAATGAAGGTGAAAATAGATAGTGCAACTAAACATTTTGTTTTCATAAAAACGTCCCCAATTTATTTCAGATACAAATCGTATTATATACAAATTGGTTAAAAAAATCTATACTTAATATCATTATGAAAACTAAAACACTCAAAAACTCTATAATTATCCATATTTAAGCGTTCTTAAAACTTGTTTTCATGCTATTATGCCGGGTTTATATTGATTTTTCAGGATTTTTTTATACGCCTTCAGTGTTCTCTGTGTTTTAGAAAAAATTATAGTATAGTAAATAAGCTTTCTATTTGTTAAAAAAACATTATTTTATATATATTAAAACACTTTTTGTTATTAAATGTATTATCCATTATGATTGACATCAATGTGCTTACATATTCAATTGATCGTAAAAAATGCATATTGGCACCATCATATTCTTTGCTCGTTTCTGATATTGCATAGCTTTGTATTGCGATAGCCTTTTGAGCACTTGAGGGGATGAGCGACTTTTTTATCTATATGCCACTTTTGCTTATGATAATCCAAGCGAATAGTTTTGATTGATTGAATGGAATACGAAGAATAAGAAGGAGTAAAGTGCGAGAATCTCAAGTCTCATGAGGTTTCTTATGCGCCATGTAAAACGGATAAACTCTCCGTTCCGTTCACTTAAAGCCAGAACGTGGATGAGAGCCTAAAAACTGAAAGTCGTTGGCGATTTTAAAGAGATTAGCGCGTGCCATTCAGGTTTTTGTGGAAATGGGTGAGGGCGCTATAATGGGCAAATGCCTCCAATTTCTTGCGAGCTGTCAAGGATATCCCCGTTAGAGAGCTGATTGTTTCAGCAAAGGTCAAAACCTTTCGGTGCATTGAATTTTGTTCCAACAGCTGTTCCTCTATTGAGCACTCCCATCTTCACGCTTCATAAAGGAGCACGCCGGTACCATTACTATATTTGCCAGTTCGTGGGGTTGTTGTGACAGTCCTCTCCACAATGTTGTGACAGAGGCCCCTTTGTCCGTTGTGACAGTCCTTGGCACTTTAGGTGGTTCATTAGAGGCGTTTGTAGTCCTTATCGGATACAATTTCTATTCACACATTCATTGCGTTTGTGATGTGCAAGTCAGTGATTTTGATTGATGCAACATGGGACCGATTTAAAATGAGAAAATCTTACGGTCTTTAGGATTCTCATTCAATATGGATAACGCTAGATTATCATTATAAATAAACACATTATCTCATTGAGATAAGAGTTATCTACCCAATGTTATCAATAATGATAACATTGTAAAGCGTAACTACGATGAATTCATTAATCTTTTTATACTTCGATTGAAATTATGTCTATTAATACCGATAACACCGATTTTTTTGAGCTAATTCTGTTTAGTTGATAGCTAATAGATTTTCAAAATCAAGACGCGAAGCTAGAATGAAAAACACCTTAAGGTCATATCCATTTAAATCACTTTCTGCCAGTATAGCCATTGGGTGTTGAGCTATGACTATCCATGCCTTTGCAAAACCGTTGTGCCTTTTAAGTACAATATAAGCAACAAAAACACCCATAGCATAAATGCGGCTCAGAGCCTAAAATGAACGCTGTGGGTAATTGTTATCGGTCATCATCGGGGTGTTTACACCCCGATCTTTTGACAAAAAGATTTGTTTTAAGATGTTTGCATCTTTTTTAGTGGGTTGTTTATTGGGGAGCAATCATCTTTTTAGGATCAACTAATCGGTCATAATCCTCTACAAAAACGCCTGCTTTTAATGCTTCGGTGCGCAAAGTTGTATCATTTTTATGCGCTGCTTTGGCAATTTCAGCAGCTTTTTCATAGCCAATTTCTGGTGCAAGAGCTGTGACTAACATGAGTGAGCGCTCCATGAGCGAGTGAATATGAACACGATTGGCCCGTAATCCTTGAATGCAATGCATATCAAAAGAACGCATGCAATCACCAAGAAGGGTAATTGATTGTAAAACGTTATAGCCAATAACAGGTTTATAAACGTTGAGTTCAAAATGTCCTTGGCTTGCGGCAAAGGTTACGCTGGTGTGATTACCAAAAACTTGGCATGCAACCATGGTTAAGGCTTCACATTGCGTGGGGTTGACTTTGCCGGGCATAATAGAAGAGCCTGGTTCATTTTCAGGAAGACTGAGTTCCCCTAAACCGGAACGTGGACCAGAGCCTAAAAACCGAATGTCATTGGCAATTTTAAACAGATCAGCAGCGAGAGCATTCAAGCTCCCGTGGAAATGCGCAAGGGCACCATGATGGGCAAGTGCTTCAAATTTATTGCTGGCAGTTTGGAACGTTATTTCTGTGAGAGTGCTCACTGTTTGCGCAAAAGCAACGTCAAAACCTTTTGGCGCATTCAGCCCTGTGCCAACAGCCGTACCACCTTGAGCAAGCATTTGGACATCGGTTAGAGCATTTTCAATACGCTGAAAATTGGCTTCTAATGCGGCACGATAGCCTGAAAATTCTTGCCCTAAGGTTAAAGGGGTTGCATCTTGCGTATGGGTGCGGCCGATTTTAATGATATCTGCAAATTCTTGCTCTTTTTGTTTTAATGTCGCAATAAGAGCTTCAAGGATTGGCAGTAAGTGTTGGCGTGTTTGCAACGTGGTGGCAATGTGAAGCGCCGTGGGAAAGGAATCGTTCGATGATTGGCTCATGTTGACATGGTCATTGGGATGAACTGGTTTTTTGCTTCCAAGTTTTCCTCCCAAAATCTTACTAGCACGATTAGCAATGACTTCATTGACATTCATATTGCTTTGTGTGCCAGAACCTGTTTGCCAGACGGACAGTGGAAAATGCGTATCAAAATCGCCAGCAAGCACTTCATCAGCGGCGGCAATAATTGCTTTTCCAATATTTTCTGGTAGTTTTCCTTTGCCCATATTTACAATCGCTGCTGCTTTTTTGACAAGGACTAAGGCATAGATGATGGCAAGAGGCTGCTTTTCACTGCCAATATTAAAATTATGCAGAGAACGTTCAGTTTGTGCGCCCCAATAACGATCTTGACGTACCGAAATCGTTCCAAAGCTATCCGTTTCCTGACGTGTTTCAACCATGATAAGATCCTTTTTTGTTCACGGGTTCTCAAAAAAGATAGATAACGCGAAAGTGCAATAAGAGGCAAGACTTTGAAGCTTCGTTTAGAGAAATTATTTTTATGGCTATTCTTGACATTGAGAGATGCCGATTTTATATCTAACACATGCTAGCACTCGTAATTTGAGAGTGCTAGCAAGAACTTTTAAGATTAATTCAATTATGTTCAGTTTTAAGGATTTAAAACATGGCTAATATACAATTCCGCCCACTTCACGACCGTGTCGTTGTCCGTCGGGTTGAATCTGAAAATAAAACGGCTGGTGGGATTATCATCCCTGATACAGCAAAAGAAAAACCCCAAGAAGGCGAAGTGATTGCTGTTGGCAATGGCGCTCTCGATGATAACGGAAAGCGCGTGCCTTTAGAAGTCAAAACAGGAGACCGTATTTTGTTTGGAAAATGGTCTGGAACTGAAGTCAAGATTAATGGGGAAGACCTCCTCATCATGAAAGAATCTGACATTATGGGAATTATGGGCTAATTGAAGCACTTAGTTTTTCATTGTGTACTATTTTGAGAAAACTCCAAGGAGAAATTAAATGGCTGCTAAAGAAGTCAAATTTGGCCGTGAAGCGCGTGAGCGTTTGTTGCGCGGTGTCGACATCCTTGCTAATGCTGTTAAGGTGACACTCGGCCCTAAAGGTCGCAATGTGGTGATTGATAAATCATTCGGTGCGCCTCGTATCACAAAAGATGGTGTATCCGTTGCAAAGGAAATCGAACTGGAAGATAAGTTCGAAAATATGGGTGCACAAATGTTGCGCGAAGTTGCTTCTAAAACCAATGATATCGCTGGTGATGGAACAACAACAGCAACTGTTTTAGGACAAGCTATTGTGCAAGAAGGTGTTAAAGCTGTTGCTGCGGGCATGAACCCAATGGATCTTAAACGTGGGATTGATGCTGCTGTTGAAGAAGTGGTGGCAAACCTCTTCAAAAAAGCAAAAAAAATCCAAACTTCAGCAGAAATTGCACAGGTGGGAACAATTTCCGCTAATGGCGCTGCTGAAATCGGTAAAATGATCGCTGATGCTATGGAAAAAGTGGGCAATGAAGGCGTCATTACCGTTGAAGAAGCTAAAACTGCTGAAACGGAATTAGAAGTCGTTGAAGGAATGCAATTTGACCGTGGGTATCTTTCCCCTTATTTTGTCACAAATGCTGAGAAAATGGTCGCTGATCTTGATGATCCTTACATTCTCATTCACGAAAAGAAATTGTCTAATTTGCAATCTCTTCTTCCTGTGCTTGAAGCTGTTGTTCAGTCTGGAAAACCACTTCTCATTATCGCTGAAGATGTGGAAGGTGAAGCTTTGGCAACGCTCGTTGTCAACAAATTGCGTGGTGGTTTGAAAATTGCTGCTGTAAAAGCTCCTGGATTTGGTGACCGTCGTAAAGCAATGTTAGAGGATATCGCTATCTTGACATCCGGACAGGTTATTTCTGAAGATGTGGGCATTAAACTTGAAAATGTCACTTTGGATATGCTTGGACGTGCAAAGAAAGTGAATATTTCTAAAGAAAACACCACCATTATTGATGGTGCTGGACAAAAGGCTGAAATTACTGCTCGCGTCAATCAAATCAAGGCTCAGATTGAAGAAACAACTTCTGACTATGACCGTGAAAAATTGCAAGAAAGACTTGCTAAACTCGCTGGTGGTGTTGCTGTTATCCGTGTGGGTGGTGCAACAGAAGTTGAAGTGAAAGAAAAGAAAGACCGTGTTGATGATGCTTTGAATGCAACACGTGCTGCTGTTGAAGAAGGTATTGTTGCTGGAGGTGGTACCGCATTGTTGCGTGCAGCAAATGCGTTGACCGTTAAGGGAAGTAATCCTGACCAAGAAGCTGGTATTAGTATCGTTCGTCGTGCTCTACAAGCACCAGCGCGCCAGATTGCAAGCAATGCTGGTGAAGAAGCCGCTATTATTGTGGGCAAAGTGCTGGAAAATAATGCTGACACTTATGGTTACAATACCGCCACGGGTGAATTTGGTGATTTGATTGCTTTGGGAATTGTTGATCCTGTGAAAGTTGTGCGCTCTGCTCTTCAGAATGCGGCTTCAATTGCGAGCCTTCTGATCACAACAGAAGCAATGGTTGCTGAAGTTCCAAAGAAAGATACACCAATGCCTCCGATGCCTGCTGGTGGAATGGGTGGAATGGGCGGAATGGATTTCTAAGCTCTTATTCCATAGAAGTAATAAAGAAACGGGCCTTCTGTGCCCGTTTTTTTTTGTGCTTTTTCATGTTTTTCAACCGGTGAATTCGGTGATTTGATTGCTTTCAAGAATTGTTGATCCCGTGAAAGATGTGCGCTCTGCTCTTCAGAATGCGGCTTCAATTGTGAGCCTTCTGATCACAACAGAAGCAATGGTTGCTGCAGTTCCAAAGAAAGATACACCAATGCCTCCGATACCTGCTGGCGGAATGGGTGGAATGGGCGGAATGGATTGCTAAGCTCTTATTCCTAGACGTAATAAAGAAACGGGCCTTCTGTGCCAGTTTTTTTTATGCTTTTTCATGTTTTTCAACCGGTGAATTCGGTGATTTGATTGCTTTCAAGAATTGTTGATCCCGTGAAAGTTTTTGCGTTCTGCTCTTCAGAATGCGGCTTCAATTGCGAGCCTTCTGATCACAACAGAAGCAATGGTTGCTGAAGTTCCAAAGAAAGATACACCAATGCCTCCGATGCCTGCTGGCGGAATGGGTGGAATGGGCGGAATGGATTTCTGAGCTTTTTTCCATAGAAATAATAAAGAAACGGGCCTTCTGTGCCCGTTTTTTTTATGCTTTTTCACGTTTCATACAGTTTTTCCTTTTATGATAGTTTCTTTATCTTATAGGATTGTTCTATTCTCCTCTGGTTGATCTACCGTTATTGTGAATGAATTTCACTCTTAATCCATAGCTTTTTCTCTTGTTTTTATGAAATGTTTCTATTGTGCGGGGATCGTGGTTTCCTTTGAAAATATTGTGCTAATAAAAATATAACTATTTGATTTATAATCATTTATTCATAATACAGTTCTGTTTTTTCATTTCAGGTTTATGCATGCACCGTTAAAAAATCCTGTGTTTGTGCTTCATAAGGTGAGAGGTCACTACGGTTTTTATGAACCAACGCAATCATTAAAAGTCAGTAGTTAAGAGTTAGTACCTATTGAGCGTTGGAAAGACAGAGTTGAAAAGAGCATGATGGGGCTGGTTTGTTTTTTATGAATAAGATGCTGGTATTTCAAGCTTTTGCATAGGAGAATAAGCATCTCTCTGTTTCGTTGATCTCTGAAATGGGGAGACTGCTCCATTTGAGAAGCTTAAAGATAAAAGCTAATTTTTCGCCTTGCTCTCATCTTTTTTTCGGTAAGCTCATCACCTAAACTGGAGCCAAACCCATATTGTTATACTCAAGTTCTGTTTGTTGCCTATATTGTGACAGAAAATTCTTGAGTGGGGAGCAATTTTTGAACTAAGGGGACCATGACAGGTAGCCGAAAAAAATCATTACGAGACAGTAGGCGCGCTTGTGTTAGAATTTTTAATGCTTCTGATGATAAAGGCACGCGAAATTCTGTTGTAGCCTCATGCCTTCTTTTCATATTTTCGAGCCAAGGATTTTCCATATATTCTCTTCAACTTGACCTTTATGCATAGAACATAAGGGAATTGAGAGGGTGGAAATTGAGAGGCAGGGAATTGGGAGGCAGGGTATTTAGAGGCAGGAAATTGAGAGGCAGGGCATTGAGAGGGTGGAAATTGGGAGGCAGGGCATTGAGAGGGTGGAAATTGGGAGGCAGGGCATTGGGAAGGTGAGAGGAGCCGGCTTGCTTTTTTATTCAACGTAAAGATGAGAGGCTTTATGTAAGGCTACCATTACATTGCTTGTTTATGCACTTCTTTAAAAGAAATGTCTTTTAATACAAATTCTTGGCAATGCTATTTATGAAGAGTATAAAATCATTTGGATATCAATAGTTTATTAAAAAAATGTATGTTGGTATGATCCTTTTCTTATGTTACCAAAGTTGCTGACTTACGCGTTGGTTAAAAATCTCTCTTCATACCCCTAAATTCATTTCATGAAAGTGTTTGTGAAGAGTGTATAAAAATTTCTCGTGAGACATGAAAAATCATCAATAAAATCTCCATGTTTTCAAAAAATAACGAATGGCTTTTTATATTTAAAAGATTTAACACGTCTCACGTTTTTTATTTATTTTAGAGCTGAATATTCGATTTTTGTGTAAAAATACTTCCCAGCACATCTACGATCCGTGAAAAATCAAGTGCTAATAAGAAAATGATGAATATAATCCATTTCGTATAGCGTGACATCATTTTTACACTTTTATACGTTGTGATGATTTCTTGTAGGACTTCTTTTTCCTTTTCTGTAAGCTCTGTTTGTTTTTCCGTTTTTTTTCTAGCCATGTTTCCACCCACACATGTGTTCCCCTTGTTTGTTATGCTTTAAAATATCTCTTGCGAGATTTGAACTGATGATATTGAGATCTTTTTTGTCTAAATAAATGGGCATCCAACCAACGCAAGAAAAAGGCTCATTGATTGTTTTTATCGCGCAACCAGTGAGTAAGAGCAGCGCGTATATCAGCATCACTTTTTTGATTAATTTCATTTTCCACCTCTAGCCGTGTTGTTGATGACTTTAGCGTTTTTTCTATTTGCTTTTGTTGTTCAACCTTCTTTCCAAGAGTGAAAGCTTTTGCTAAAGCGATAAAAAAAGCGGTCAGAGCCGCTCCTGTTATCATCAGATTTTTTTCAACCACCACATCATAAGCGCTGCTCCCGAAACCGTTTTGCCACAAAGAAAATGCCAACGCAGGCGGCTAAAACCATAATGGTTGCTAATGCCCATTGGATGGGACCATTGCCTGCCAATAAGCCCCCAAGTCCAGAAAAAGAACCAATAATCGGTGTAAGCGCTTCTGCTTTGAAAAATCCCATTGGAGCTTGCGTTTCTACAGTTTGGTAGTTGGGAGAAACATAAGCCCCTTTTGCCCATAATCCCGATTCTGCTGCACGACGGTGCACTAAACCGTGAAGACGTTTCCCTCCTGCTTTAGTCCACTTTTGTAACTCAGCAGGGACGGCTTCATATTCGCCATTATTGAGTTTTTTGAGCAGGGTCGAATTACAAAAAGCCGATGTTCCTATATTATAGCAAAACGATACGAGCGCGGCGAATTGTTCATCCGTTAAAGAAACCGTCACATGTTTTTCAACGGTATTTTCAAATTGTCTTAAATCTTGAGAAAGAACTTCTTCTGCTTGTTTTTCAGTAATGATCATGCCCTTGTGAACGAACGGTTTGCCAGCCGCGCTGGTATGACCATAGCCAATTGTCCACACCCCGATGGCATCTTTATAGGCTTGTAAACGCAATCCTTCCCATTGTTTAATGAGCGCAAGCCCTGCTGATGATATTTTTCTCATTTGCTTCTCCATAAAATAAAGCCTCACGTTACCGTGAGGCTGGTTGACAGATTAAAAATGAATTTTTTCACGCTTCAAAAACAGAAGAGATGTGAAACTTTTATGAAATCAAAAGGTTGGTTATGACATCTTAGGGAATGGGGGAATGGTTGGTCAAAAGGGATAATAGTTGGGTAAGTGGAATAATGGCTGGGCAAGAGGAGTAATAGTTGGGCTGGTGTTTTCCGTTAAGAGAGGTTGTAGATTTTAAGAGCTTGTCCTGGTGTTTTTTTATGGAGCCTTCTTGGTGTGCGGGCAGTTGTTGGGTTGATGCACGATAAGTGTGGTCTATTGCGGTTGTTTGGTCGTATGGTATTGATGTGGGGGTGTTTGAGATACGAAGTGGATACTCTCAGAAAAAAAAGACATATGCTTTTACTGAAGACGAAAGCATTAAATATTTTATGTATCAAACGTTTTGCTTATCCAAAGAGTCTCATTGTTACACAGAGCTTTGGGCTAACAAGAGCTGTGGAATTTTGATACAATTTTAAGAGGGGCTGGTTTTTATAGGACAATGGTGCTTTTTCTTTAAGAGGAAAGTTGTTGGCTATTTTTGTTTTATGAGCGCAAAAGCTGGTTTGCTTAGAGAAATCTTAGCCGTAAAGTAGCCTCTCTTCGTTCTTTGATGAATAGGAATATGGAAAAAGCCTCAATTACATCGTTAAAGATTTGTATTCAGTGAGCCTTTTTTGGTGGGAAGAAACGGAAACAGTTTTTCCCTCTGTTGTTTTTAAGTTTTTTTCAAATCTCTCTCTCAGGGTTTCACCTTTTTTGTTGACTGTTTCATGTTCAGCTTCCGGATGGACTTTTAAATAGTGTTCTAGACGTCTTCTTCCTTGCGCATGTTTATAAAAAGTGGTTGGAAGATAGGAATCTAACTTTTCAGCAGATAAAGATGAGTTGGGTTCACATAATACACCCTTAACATTATCTTTGTGCAATCTTGCTAATTTATCAGATTCAAGATGAAGCTTTTTGGCAAGGCTTAAGCTGAACATCCCGCATTCAGAAGAGCTTCGCTGAATATCCATTTCTGCCGTGGTAAAAGAATAAGGAGGCAGTTGAAGACATTGAAGGGTTTGATTTATTTTTATCCCTAGTTTGCAAGCTGTGATATTCTGAAATGTTGTAGGTTCAAGCATAATCAAAGAGATTTTGTCATCAACTTTTTGATAATCAAGGACGGCAAAGTGGATTTTGCTTCCCGAATTGACTATAAATCGGGCAGAATTTGCGCCGCTCTCAACGACTTCTTTTAGTGCGTGCGAAAACTCTTCTGCTGTAAGAGCCAATTTGAGATTCATTTCTGGATATTTGCTGTTTGCTTTTTCTACGAGAGCCGGCATCAATCTAATATCTGTGTTTTCATAATAAGCGTTAATCCAACGGCCGGTGACAAGATCATCTTCTAAGCCTGTAATAATATCTTTTAATTCGTCAGAACTCGGTGCAACATGTTCTTCTTCTGTTTGGATGGAACTTTGCATCAAACGTGCAATAAGGTCTTCTAAAGATTCATTTGCACTTGCTCCTTCTGGTGTTTGTGAGGAATGAGGGAGGGGGGAATTTTGTGGCTTCATACTATTAGCCTCTATATTGATGATCGATAAATGATATTATTTCTTCAATTCTGGCTAAACAATGTTTGCAGGAAAGATTTTTTAGCTAAAAAAAACAAAGAGATGAAATCATCTTTATTAAAAAAACTGGTTACGAAAGACAAAACCCCACGCTTTTCAGAGTCAAAGGTAAGGTATCTTTTTATCTTTTTAGAGATCACGTTGCTTACTGTTTGCATCTTTACCTCAAAAGAAGATTTGCTAACAGCAATTTATGCCTTACCGTAAAGCCGCAGAGCTTCATTCTTTGTGGATGTGGAATATGGCTATGGCCAAAACGCTTATTACATCATTAGAGATTTGTATTCTGTGGCTCTTTTTCTGTGTTGTGAAACAGAAACAGTTTTTGTCTCTGTTTCCACTAAGCTTCTCTCAAATCTTTCGGTTAGGGTTTCGCCTTTTTTGTTTACTTTCTCCTGTGCTGCTTCTGGATTGGCTTTTAGATATTCCCCAAGACGTCTTCTGCCTTGCACGTGTTTGTAAAAAGAGGTTGGAAGATATGTATCTAACTTTTCAGGAGATAGAGGTGTATCTGGTTCACATAATACACCCTTAACATTATCCTTATGCAGTCTTTCTAATTTTTGAGATTCGGTATGAAGCTTTTTAGCAAGGGCTAAGCTGAACATTCCACATTCAGAAGAGCTTCGCTGAATATCCATTTCTACCATGGCAAAAGAACAATTGGGCAACTCATGCGCTTTAAGAGCCAATTGTGTTCTTAATGCCAGCACTGCTGGTTTCATATTGTTGAGTGTTGTAGGTTCAAAAAATATCACGGAGGTTTTGTCATCGATGGTTTGATGATCAATCACTGAAAAATGGATTCCCCTGTCCTTTGTGTGAATAATAAATCTAGAAGATTGAACGCCGTTTTCGATGGCTTCTTTGAGTGCAAGGGCAAAGTCGTGAGATGACGCTGCCAATTGAAGACGCATGTCGGGATATTTACGATTTGCCTGATCGACCAAGGCTGGCATTAGTTTAAGGTCTGTACTTGCATAATCAGCTGTGAACCAACGACCAGTTGAGATATCATCCTCTAAACGGGCAACAATATCTTTTAATTCTTCACGATTGAATGGGATATTTTTGCCTTTTTCGCTACTGGGTTGTTCTAAATGTGCAGTAAGAGTGTCTAACGATGCATTTGCACTTGCTCCTTCTGGTGTTTGTGAGGAATGAGGGAGGGAAGAATCTTGTGGCTTCATACTATTAGCCTCCATATTGATAATCGATAGGTGATATTATCTTCTTCAATTCTGGCTAAACAATGTTTGCAGGAAAGATTTTTATCTAAAAAAAACAAAGAGGTGAAATCATCTTTATTTTAAAAAATTTTGTTACGAAAGACAAAATCCCGCGCTTTTAAGAGTCAAAGGTAAGGTATCTTTTTATCTTTTAAGAGCTCACGTTGCTTACTGTTTGCATCTTTACCTCAAAAGAAGATTTGCTAACAGCAATTTATGCCTTACCGTAAAGCCGCAGAGCTTTATTCTTTGTGGATGTGGAATATGGCTATGGCTAAAACGCTTATTACATCATTAGAGATTTGTATTCTGTGGCTCTTTTTCTGTGTTGTGAAACAGAAACAGTTTTTGTCTCTGTTGCTACCAAGCTTCTCTCAAATCTTTCGGTTAGGGTTTCGCCTTTTTTGTTTACTTTCTCCTGTGCTGCTTCTGGGTTGGCTTTTAGATATTCCCCAAGACGTCTTCTTCCTTGCACGTGTTTGTATAAACGAGCTGGAAGATATGGATCTAATTTTTCAGCAGGTAAAGGCGTGTCTGGTTCACATAACACACCCTTAATATTATCTTTGTGTAGTCTTTCTAATTTTTGAGCTTCGAGATAAAGCTTTTTGGCAAGGCTTAAGCTGAACATCCCACATTCAGAGGAGCTTCGTTGAATATCCATTTCTACCATGGCAAAATGAATATTCGGAAATTGGTGATGTTCAATGGATTGTCGCGTTCTTAATGCAAGTAATGCGGGAAGCGTGTCACGCAGTAAGGTCGGTTCAAAAAAGATCAAAGATGTTTTATTATCAATGGTTTGATGATCGACAACCGCAAAATGAATTCCCCTATCTTGTGCGTTAACGATCAGCCTAGAAGATTTTATGCCCTTTTCGAGCGTTTCTTTGAGAGCAAGGGCAAAGCCGTCAGGGGGGCTTGTAAGTTTGAGATTCATCTCTGGATATTTACGATTTGCTTGATCGACCAAGGCTGGCATCATGTACAGATCTAGAATATCATAATAATTTTTGATCCAACTGCCATCGGCATTATGCTTTTCTAAACCGGCAATAATATCTTTTAATTCCGCACGATTAAAAGGGGTGTTTTTTATTTTTTCAATGTTAAGCCGTTCTAAATGTGCAGTAAGAGTGTCTAATGATGCATTTGCATGCGTCCCTTCAGGTGCACTTGCACCTTCTGGGGTTTGTGAGGAATGTGGTGGGGGAGAATCTTGTGGCTTCATAATCTTAGCCTCTATGTTGATGATCGATAAGTGATATTATCTTCTTCAATTCTGGCTAAACAATGTTTTGAAAAACAAGCCTTTGCATCTTGAAAGGTGAGGCGATGAGAGCATAATAATGCTGTTTTCATATTTTTATGCGTGTATTGCTCATCATTGCTGTGATGTATGATATTGGTATTTTATGGGGGGATTATTAGGGCGTTCTATTGAGAGCCCTTATTGAATACCACTTGTTTTGAAAATCTCAAAATTATAGAGTTGTTGGTGATGCAAATTGTGTAATGCAAAAGAAAACAGTCAGAAAAGGACGAAAGATACCTTCAAACCGTAAAGTTTTAAACATTGTCGCGAAACACACTGTTTTATAACAGTTTATAATAACTTATAATAGTCTATGATAATGCGAAAATTTTACGATGAAATCTGGACGCAGAAAACCCCTTGCCGCATCCATCATTAAATACGATTTTTCATATTCTGTCAACCGCAAAACGATTATTTTTCCTCCTTTATCGCGGGAAAAATCTACAGAAAAAAGCTCATTCATTAGCTATGCAGCAAAATATCTTGTTTTAATGGAAAAGTTTTTGATGTGGCAAAAAACATTTTCTCCTTTGAGAAAGGAGGGGAAAGGTGAAGGGAGAATTGTGGTTTTGAAATCCGTGGTATTTTATTGATGAAATTGGGAAGGCGGTGGTTGGAAGGTGTTGCGGGGCAAAGCTTTAGGTGTTGGCGATTTGTGGGGGTGATTGGGGTTGTGCTGGCTGTCGTATTAGTGGTGGTGTGATGGGTGTGGAGGGTTATCGGTGCAGTTGTTGATGAGGGAGAAGATTGTTAGTAGGGGCTTTTTCTTTCGTTTAAGGGATGATGCTTTTAATTGTGTCAAAAATCAACGGGTTGTTTTAATGATAAGCTATTGATTTATAGTGGATATTTTATCATTATTTATCTTGAATGAGAAAACCAGATTATGCTGAAATAAAAGCCATAGTTTTTGTCCGTCATAAGATCAGAAGAGCCATATAGAATTGTACAAGAAAAGACGTAAAATGACGATAATGAATTGTCTGAAGAGCTAAGGATGTTGCGATATTGGGTGAAGTGTATGATGAGGGTGGTTTGTTACAATGGGGGTAGAGAGAAGAATGTTGCTGTTTTTTAAAGAGGGGGCAATATTTATCCTGTCCATGCCGTGAAATATTGTCCTTTGAGGCATGGATTAAGTGAGGCACTGGTAGGTATAAGGTTAAGTCTCTTTGACAGTTGAAGTATTTTTTTAAAGGGCGTGGTGGATATTTTTAAGCTTGTTTGTTGTGCGCTTTAAGCTTGTCAATCCCATGAAATTCTATGAAAGGGCATGCTCAGAGGTTCTCAAGTGTCATTTGCCAAAGGGGGACTTTATAAAGGCGCTGGTTATAAAGAGGCATGTTATAAAAGAAGGGGGAGAATCTTTATCCTGTGAGGGGGAGGAAATGATGGGTGTTTTAGCCAAGGCTCTTTTGGGTAGAACTGTCAAAATGTTTATAAAGGGCATCAAGAATAATACGCAACGAACCAACAAGATTAGGCAGCGGTTGATCTTCTATAACAAGATAGTGTAATGCCGCATGAAAGTTGTGTTGACGATGTAGATATTGTGCTTCTTTAATCGCTTCTTGCATAGCTTCATAGTGTTCCGTTGCTCTTTGGACCCATTGCTTTTTTGCTTTCTCATCTGATGCGCTGTGCGTAAAACCATCATAATAACCGTTTGGTAAACCTTTTGCACATAAATAGTCGTTTCTAATTTGCAAGTATTGTTGCGCCGTGTCATATTGCTCTTTACTGATGCCTGATGAAGCTTCTTTATAGCCAAGCAAACAAAGACGCCCAATATAGGTTCCGACAAGCGGATTTTTCGCTTCTTCGAAGCTTAAACCAAAGTGTTTTGCACGCATTTCAATCGCAGATTGAAGCGCAGATTCGCTGGAATTTTGGGCACGTGAAATACAGCTATTGGGCTCTTGCTTTCCTGTTATTTTCGATCTACCGCGTTTTTTACGTATTTTCATGAACTTAACCATTTGAATGAAAAAGAAACTGTCTGTTGATGGGGGACAGTGATGTAAAAAGCACTTGGCGCAAATATTGGGGGGAGCAAATACTTAAGAGGGGGAAAATACTTAAAAGGAGGAAAATACTTAAAAGGAGGAAAATACTTAAAAGGGGGAAAATACTGGGGGGGAGTGAGCAAATACCGGGAAATATCAGCCGTTGCAGATCAAAAAACAAACGATACTAAAGGCGTTTTAAATGCAAAGAAAAGCAACGGTGTGGGGCGAAAAAATCATCTTTAAGGTGGTTTCTTACCTTTTTTATCTTATCCCTATCAGTCTTATCTTCCGCCCCTGTCATGCTTATTTTTTTATTGCTAGCGGATTATTTGCTTTCTAAATATTTCTTAACTGTTCTTGAGAGATTGAAGGAAAATTTTTGTCAAATGTGAATGAAAAAATAACAATGGATTTCAAGGGCATGTCATCGTCTTTCTAATAGGAAGTTTTTTCTAATGGGATTATTTGTCTCTTTTTTCACGAGCGCTTTGTGGAAATTTTTCAATTCCACTTTTGAAAGGTCATTGTTTTCTTAAGTTGGAAGCTTTTTATTTGGGTTCTCTTATTTTTTTGTTGTTGGGCGCTTTCCCAAGATATTTGATATACATCACGCTGTTAAGCATACTTTTATCCTTTATAGGAGATATATTGTCTTCTGTTGAGTGGCAGAGAGCGGCAAAAAGCAAACCTCCGCATTCTATTATAATAACATAAGATGCCCTATATTTTCAAATAAAATATCGTTTATCGGCTTAAAATAAACTGTGAATGATCTCGCTATTTTGTTTGGTGTATCCTTTGTAAGTATCCTTTATAGAGTATAAGTTTTCCGTTTTAATGGATCTCATCATAAGACGAGGGGATGTCGTTTAAAGGACGGAATGCATTATCGAAAGAGGCTGTTTTTATAAGAAGAAAATGCCTTTATAAAAAGATGCTTTTATAAGAGATGCCTTGATGAATGTAGGGGCTATACAAATGTAGGGGCTGTGAGATATTTCATCTTTAATGAAGAATTTTTAAAATGAAGCCTTTTTGATTAAGAAGCTTTCAAATGAGGATTAAGGTTGTTTGTCGCACGTTTTTTATACTGGATAATCGATTGCTTGTTTGACTTTGTTTTGTGTTGTGTTGCTTTTTAAAGAGCCATGTCTTAGGGCTCTCTTTTGCCCATTTTGCAAGGGTGCTCATGAAGGGTATAACGATAAAGTCCCCAATGAAATCCATATAAAGTTTGAATAATATAAAATCTATTGCACACTTCCATTTTTACGCTTGTGAAGAAGAAAGTCTATAGCATCACACATTTTGCCAGCTCTCATTGTTGCGGACAGCTCTTGGCATTTGAGGCGCTTCCTTAGAGGCATTTATCATCCTTTCTTAATGTTTTACTCTATATGGCTCTTTCTGCTTGTAACGCACAAGAGACATGGTTTGGGTTGATTTAATATGGAATAGGTTTGGAATAAGACAATCCTACGGTATTTAGGGTTCTCATTTAATATGAAAAACAATAAATTGTTATAAATCAGCGTATTGTTTGTAAACTTTACACATCAGATATTTCTTAGATTGAATATTTTTGCTTGTTGAGTTTTGTGAAACATTGTCTTTTGAAGTGTGGGTAATAGATAAGAGGATACAATGGCATTTGTGCTTGTAAGGTTTAGGGATTGTATGTTGTCACGTATGAGGAATTTAAAAATAGACTTAAAGGGGCTTATAGCGTGTGTTTCATGGTGAAAAGAGTGCTAGATAAACCGGTTTTGCTGGTTGCATGTTCTCAAAGAGTGAGTGGGCATGTTAGAAGTGAGAAAATATCCGTATGATCGAAGATAAATCACAACACCAATCTGCCCATAAGGGAAATACGGCTTTTGCGTCACAGCCCGTGTTGAATCAGTGTGCGGTTTTCAAAAAATGGACGGCTCTCTCAAGAAAAGATTACGTCATCATTTTGTGTTTGGCTATCCTCTTGTTGGTGCTTTTTGCCGCGACTGTCTATATGAATCCTTTGGAGTTTTTTCACGTTATATCCAAAGAACAGTTTCAAGCACTGGGACAAATGGAACAAGGAGATCTTCGAAAAATGATTATGGAGATCTTGAAACAGCCTTTTGAAAATAATCCTGCAATCGTGTTTTTGCGTGACGCGGGATGGAATAGTGTTTGGGCTTTTTTATGTCTCTTGCCGCAAATGATTTTTGGTGTTCTTGTGGTGTTCTTTCCACTCTTTTTTGTCTTTAACGCTATCTCTAAACGGGAGGTGAAGGAAATGATGAAGCTGTGGGATACATTGCCAGAGCAGCAACAGCTAGACAACCAATCTCTCAACAAAACACAATAGGGAAACAAGTGGCTGCTTCTTTTATAAGTACTTTTGTAATTTTGACTACAGTATGGTGGAGTACTGTCATGTTTCTCGGGGAGATCATGATACTTTTTTCTACTCTGATGACAATCTTGGTACTTTATTATTCTTTGATAAAACGGACAATATTGTTGTGTGGGATGCGGCGGAAATTAAAAAAGGGTGCATTACAGAATTTGGGGCATAATCAGAAAGTCAGCATAGGACAAAATACAGTTTTTGCAACAGAGCTCAGCTCCCTTTCTTTTAAAGAATCTTTGGAACTTTCAAGAAAAGATTATTGTATCATCTTTTTTCTAGCTTTCATTGTGATTGTGGTTTTCGCAGTTTTGCTCGCTTTTTTTGCTTTTTTTCCAAAATCTGTGATTTTTTTACACAATTATATGCCTCTATTGTTTAAGGTTGGCGTTTTTGGCATGCAGCTGCTGTTTTGGTTTTGTGCGTGTATTGTTGTCGCTTTACCTGTCATTTTAATCTTCCATAGTCTCCTTCATTATGGCGTGAAAAAAACAATAAAGAAATTAGAAATGGTTGCTTGAGAAGAGAATAAAAATGATGATTTCACATCAATGCGATAGGGGAAACACGTGACTATTGTTATAAAATTTTTGGCTTTTTTAGGGTTCACCATCATTGCCATTGTAATGTTTATGGTTATGATCCGGCTTCCTTACCGGTTGATCAAACATATCAGGTTATCTTTTAAACTCTCTCAAGACTTGAAAAAGAGTACAACGCAAAAAAAGCAAGCCATACAACAATTGTGCAATGATCTGGGAGAAATGAAAAGACACAATCTCGCCCATAAGACCCTTGATGCGACAATGCGCTTTCTTAACTTCAAAGAATTTCTGCCTCTTTCTTCAAAAGAATGTAAAATAATCTTTTTTATCTTTATCCTCTTTACTGTTTTGCAATCTGCTTTCTTTGTCGCAAATTTGGTATGGTGGAAGAGCGATATGGTCGGCGTTATCATGCAGCTGTTGAGCATTCTATGGTTTGGGCTTCTTCTCTTTTTTCCGATCATTGGGATCATGTGTATAAAATTAACGAGAAAATTGAACAAAAAACTTCAACAATTGAAAGAAGCAATACAACAACGCGATCAGGCAATTCGTATGAAGAATGGGCGTGGAGGATAAAATGACCAGTAGTCTTATAACATTAATGGCCTTTTCTTTCCTGTTCTTTATGGTCTTAAATGTTTTATTGTGGGTGCCAATCGTTGTCATTTATTACCTGTTTATCAAGCGTGCGCGGCTTTATTGTCGCGTGAAAAAGGAACTGAAATGCGTGCTGAATGAACGCGATATCGCCTTAAAACAGATCTCTCAAAAATAAAAAGCAGCTTTCTCTTGTTTGGCAAGACTATAAAAAAATATGCTATCTTTCTACGGTCATAGTGACAGCTCCAACGGTTATAACTGTTGTCGTTAAGATATGGAGAGGGCAGGACTTTGTTTCTCTTGTCGTATTCGAGCCACTGGCATGGCTGCTTGCCTGTACTTTTTTATTCTTACCGATTGTTTTTATTATGCGTTTTATCGTGACCCGTCAGTTGAACAAAATGATACGGCAATTAGAAGAAGAGGTTGAGCAGAAAAAAGCACCCGTCATATTATACGATGTGAGTGAGGGGAAAATGAGCGAGGGGAAAAAGTGAAGAGAGGCTTTCGTTGAGCCTTGCTTTTGACTTGTTCATTAAGGAGCATGGGGGACACTTCTCGTTTTATGCTTTTTTTATATTTGTGTCGTGTTTTTTTAAAGAATTGAGGCTCTTACTTGAGTAGGATTCTTGCTTGAGTGCTGAGGGGAAAGTGAAGAGAGGCCGCTCTTGGACTTTACTTGCTGTTTCTGTTCTCTTAAAGAGAGAAAATCTTGTAACTTATTTTCTTTTTATCAAGCATAAAAATGTGTTTTACCAAGCGATATTGAGAGCGAAAAATCTATACTTAAAGCAAAAGATATTCTGGTGTTTGGGGAAGAAGAGCCCATTTTCTTGCAGGTGGAGAGGTAAGACGCATAGAGAAGATGAGCCAAAAGCACACGTTTTGCTCCATAGAAAGTGTAACAGTGCTTTTAAAGAGCCTGGGGTAGAGGGGGAAATTGAAAGAAAAGAGGGACATCTATTTATTTACGAGACCGTGAAGGACAGTTTCTCTCTCTGGATGAAAAAGGTTTTGTGCAATTTGGTTATGGAATTGTGAGAGACGCTGGTATCCATGCGGCGGCTTGCCAAATGATTAATCCTTATCATTTTAGGGCTTTATCATTTTGGGGGGGCCAGATTGACAACGAGGCATTGAGGCAAAGGGGTGGATTTTAAGGCAAAGGGATTGAAATTTTTTGAGGAAGAGGTAAGCGTAAGGCATTTATGCTGTGTACTTGAGGAAGTTTTTGATGAGGCAATGAATGAGGTTGATCTGGGACTGAGGTTGATCTTGGCCGCGTGTTTGGGCTTTCAATATGGGGGCACCACCTTGGAAAAAGGGGTGTTTGGGCTTGTAAGTGCCTCACGTATAGTGCTTTATGTATAAGCGCGTATAGGGCAAATGAATAAAATACGTAGAGGGGATTTATAGTGCTTGCATTACTCTGAGAAGGGTGCTAAGCGAATTTACCGCGCTGGTGGCGTGCTATCAAATATTGAAGAGTGGGAATTTTAGAAGTGGGGGAGTATCCGTATGATCGAAGATAAATCACAACACCAATCTGCCCATAAGGGAGATAAGGCTTTTGTATCGCAGCCAGTGTTGGATCAATCGGCAACTTTCAAAAAATGGATGGCTCTCTCAACAGGCGATTATATCATCATTTGTTGTTTGGCTATCCTCTTGTTGGTGCTTTTTTCCGCGTCTGCCTATATGGATCCTTTGGAATTTTTTCACATTATATCCAAGGAACAGCTCCAAGCACTGGGAAAAATGAAACAAGAAGATCTTCAAGAAATGAGTCAGATTTTTATACAGATTCCTGCGATCGAATTTCTTCGTAACTTAGGGTGGAATGGTGTTTGGGCTTTTTTATGTCTCTTGCCGCAAATAATTTTTGGCTTTCTTTTTGGGTTGTTTCCGCTCTTTTCTATTTTTAACGCCATATTTAAACGGGATGCGAAGGAAATGATGCTACAATGGGAAAACTTACCAGAGCAGAAACAGCTAAACAACCAATCTCTCAACAAAATATGATAGGGGGGAAAAGTGATCACTTCTATAATGCCTCTTTTAATAACTACATTATTGATCTCCTTAGGGATAGTTATCGTTATTTATTCTGCGTGGAGCATGATACTCTTTTCTACCGTGAAGATCATCTTGTCCATTTATTATTCTTTGATAAAACGGGCAGTACTGTTATGTAAGATGCGAAGGAAATTAAAAAAGGGTGCAGCGCAGAATTTGAGGCATTATCAGGCAGGAGGGAGAGGACAGAATACAGTTCTTGCAACACAGTTGCGTGCCTTTTCTTTTCAAGAATCTTTGCTTCTCTCAAAAAAAGATTATAAAATAATCTCTTGGATGGCTTTCATTGCAGTTGCGCTTTTTATACATGCTGTGCTTTTTTCGTCTTTTACTATACGATATGCGATTGTTTCACACAATAATCCGTTGTTTTTTTTGTTATTGATTGAAGCGCTGCCGTTTTTGTTTATTTTGGTATGTAGTGCCATCACTTTGCCTGTTATTTTAATTCTCCATAGTCTCCTTCATTATGGCGTGAAAAAAACAGCAAAGAGATTAGAAACATTTGTTTGAGAAGAGAATGAAAATGATAATTTCACATCAATGTGATAGGGGAAAAAAGTGAGCATTATAATACTACAACATTTGGCTTTTTTAGGGGGCATCATTATTGCCATTTTAATGTTTATGGTTATGATCAGGCTTCCTTACCTGTTGATCAAGCATATGAGGTTATCTTTTAAATTCGCTCAAGACTTGAAAAAGAGTACGACGCAACAAAAACACGCCATACAACAATTGCGCAACGATCTGGGAGAAATGAAGAGACACAATCTCGCGCATAAGACCCTTGATGCGAAAATACGCTTTCTTAACTTTAAAGAATCTCTGCCTCTTTATTCAAAAGAATGTAAAATAATTCTTTTTATTTTTATCCTCTTTACCGTTTTGCAATTTGCTTTCTCTATCGTACATTTGGTATGGTGGAAGGATAGTATGGTCAGTTTTATAATACCGCGGTTTTCAATAGGTCGCATTATTTATGGCCTTCTATGGTTAGGGGTTCTTCTCTTTTCTCCGATCATTGGGATCATGTGTATAAAATTAACGAGAAAATTGAACAAAATACTTCCACAATTGGAAGAAGCGATACAACAACGCGATCAGGCAATGCGTATGCAGAATGTGGAAGGGGGACAAAATGACGAGTAGTCTTATAACATTAATAGCCATTTCTTTCCTGTGTTTTACGCTCTTAAATGTTTTAATATGGGCGCCAATCGTTGTCATTTATTACCTGTTTATCAAGCGTGCGAGGCTTTATTGTCGCGTGAAAAAGGAACTGAAATGCGTGTTGAATGAACGCGATATTGCCTTAAAACAGATCTCCCAAAAATAAAAAAGCAGCAGAATGTTTGATAAAAAACAGCTTTCTCTTGTTTGGCAAGACTATAAAAAAATATTCTATCTTTCTACGGTCATGGCGACTGCTCCAATAGTTATAACTGTTGTCGTTAAAATATGGAGAGGGCAGGACTTTGTTTCTCTTGTCGTATTCGAGCCACTGGCATGGATGCTTGCCTGTGTTTTTTTATTCTTACCGATTGTTTTTATTATGCGTTTTATCGTGACCCGTCAGTTGAACAAAATGATACGGCAATTAGAAGAAGAGGTTGAGCAGAAAGGAGCTCCCGTCATATTATACGATGTGAGCGAGGGGAAAGTGAGCGAGGGAAAGTGAGCGAGAGAAAGTGAGCGAGGGGAAAGTGAGCGAGGGGAAAGTGAGCGAGGGGAAAATGAGCGAGGGAAAGTGAGCGAGGGGAAAGTGAGCGAGGGGAAAATGAGCGAGGGGAAAGTGAGAGAGGGAAAGTGAGCGAGAGGAAAGTGAGCAAGGGGAAAGTGAGCGAGGGAAAGTGAGCGAGGGAAAGTGAGCGAGGGAAAGTGAGCGAGAGAAAAATGAGCGAAGAGAGGCTTTCGTTGAGCCTTGCTTTTGACTTGTTCATTAAGGAGCATGGGGTGCACTTCTCGTTTTATGTTTTTTTATATTTGTGTCGTGTTTTGAGAAAAATTGAGGCTCTTGCTTGAGTTGGTGCTCTTGCTTGAGTGCTGAGAGGAAAGTGAAGAGGGCTTTTATTGAGCCTTGCCTTTGACTTGTTCATTAAGGAGCATGGGGGACACTTCTCGTTTTATGCCTTTTTATATTTGTGTCGTGTTTTGAAAAGAATTGAGGCTCTTGCTTGAGTAGGATTCTTGCTTGAGTGCTGAGGGGATAAGTGAAGAGGGCTGCTCTTGGGTTTCACTTGCTGTTTCTGTTCTCTTAAAGAGAGAAAATCTTGTAACTTATTTTCTTTTTATCAAGCATAAAAATGTGTCTTACCAAGCGATATGGAGAGCGAAAAATCTATATTTAAAGCAAAAGATATTCTGGTGTTTGGGGAAAAAGAACCCATTTTCTTGCAGGTGGAGGCAAGGCGCATAGAGAAGGTGAGCCAAAAGCACACGTTTTGATCAAGAATTTTTGCTCCATAGCAAGTGTAACAGTGCTTTTAAAGAGCCTGGGGTAGAGGGGGAAAATTGAAAGAAAAGAGGGACATTTATTTATTTACGAGACTGTTATTTATTTACGAGACCGCTAAGGACAGTTTCTCATCTCTGGATGAAAAAGGTTTTGTGCAATTTGGTTATGGAATTGTTGGAGACGCTGGTATCCATGCTGCGGCTTGCCAAATGATTAATCCTTATCATTTGGGGGCTTTATCATTTTGGGGGGGGGGCCAGATTGACAACGAGGCATTGAGGCAAAGGGGTGGATTTTAAGGCAAAGGGATTGAAATTTCTTGAGGAAGAGGTAAGCGTAGGGCGTGTCGTGTACTTGAGGAAGTTTTCGATGAGGCAATGAATGAGGTTGATCTGGGACTGAGGTTGATCTTGGCCGCGTGCTTGGCTTTCAATAGAACACCCTTCCTTGGGAAAAGGAAATTGTACTATCTCTCAAGTGGCTTCTTCTTTACTTGCACACCCTTGGGGCTTTGGTATTGAGGGCTGATATTAACATTTGGCAGCTTTCTCATAAAAGCTTTATGGAAGATGAAAGTTTGGGTTTTGAAAAAAAATATCGAAAAAATCAATTTGGGCCGGTTTTGTTGATGATTCAAATCGTCATAAAGACAAAGCAACTTCGTTACGATTTTCTTGCACTCGTTTGCTTCTTCTTTGGAAAGCAGCTTATCTTCCTGAAAATAAAAAGAGCACTTAGAATTTTAGAGTCAGAGACCCAAATTTGTGCAATAGAAGAAGATATTTTATGAAAATTTGATCGAGGAGAAAAGAGAAGCCTTAAGACAATAGGGGGTACACTGTGAGTGATGAAAACATGATGTTTGAAGGTGATGAAAAAAAGGCACCCCTGATATTGTCTTTATAAAAAATGAGGGATACAAGCGCTTGATATTGATGAACCCTCATTCATTGTGAGGACGAAAGCTTCGGTTCATGAAAATGGCTTAAAAATTGAGACAAATGAGGGATAAAAAATGAGGGGCAATGGAAAAAATGCATCATTGGATGAAGAGTTACGGTCTTTTTCGCTGGAAGAAGCGTTTCTGACACGCAAAAATTATAAAGTCATCTTTTGCATTGCTTTCATTGTGTCAGCTTTTATAATGGCATTCTTTATGTTTTTTAAGTGGGATTTGACAGGGTGGTGGAATTATATCCTGTTCATTTTAACATTAATATTGGTTTTTATATCAGCGCTTCTTTTTGTACTCATTCCTGTTGCCTTTGTGGTCGGTATCATCTTTACGCGTTTGTTGAAAAAAAAGATCGATAAGTTGGATCAAGAAATCTGGCAGAGAAGAAAAACGGCTTACCAACAAAACAGCGTGTGAAGGGAGGGCAGAAAATGAATACTGGTCTTTATATATTCTCATGCGTTGTAGGAGAGACCTTCTCTTCGTGCGATGTTTGAAGGTGATGAAAAAATGCACCCTTGATATTGTCTTTATAAAAGATGAGGGATACAAGCGTTTGATATTGATGAACCCTCATTCATTGTGAGGACGAAAGCTTCGGTTCATGAAAATGGCTTAGAAATTGAAACAAATGAGGGATAAAAAATGAGGGGCAATGGAAAAAAATCACCATTGGATAAAGAACCACGGTCTTTTTCGCTGGAAGAAGCGTTTTTGACAAGCAAAAATTATAAAGTCATTTTTTTCATTGCTTTCATTGTGGCAGCTTTAAGAACGGCTCTTCTCTTCTTACTCATGTGGCTTGAGTGGAAGTTGGCGGGGTGGGAAGGGGATGTTATAACAGTTCTCTTTTGCATCGTGCAGGTTATATTAGATTTAATTTTTGTACTCATTCCTGTTGCCTTTGTGGTGCGTATCATTTTTACGCGTTTGTTGAAAAAAAAGATCGAGCAGTTGGATCAAGAAATCTGGCAGCGAAGAAAAACGGCTTACCAACAAAACAGCGTGTGAAGGGAGGGCAGAAAATGAATACTGGTCTTTATATATTCTCATGCGTTGTAGGAGAGACCTTCTATTCGTGCGATGTTTGAAGGTGATGGAAAAAAATGCACCCTTGATATTGTCTTTATAAAAGATGAGGGATACAAGCGCTTGATATTGATGAACTCTCATTCATTGTGAGGACGAAAGCTTCGGTTCATGAAAATGGCTTGAAAATTGAAACAAATGAGGGATAAAAAATGAGGGGCAATGGAAAAAATTCACCATTGGATAAAGAACCACGGACTTTTGCGCTTGAAGAAGCGTTTCTGACACGCAAAAATTATAAAGTCATCTTTTGTATTGCTTTCATTGTGGCAGCTTTAAGAATGGCTCTTCGCTTCGTACCCATGTTGCTTGGGTGGAAGTTGGCGGAGTGGGAAGGGGATGTCGTGGCAGCTCTCTCGTTAATTATGGAGCTTATATCATGGTTTATTTTTTTGTTCATCCCTGTTGCCTTTGTGGTTCGTATCATTTTCACGGTTCTGTTGAAAGAAAAGATCGATATGTTGGAGCAAGCAATCTGGAAGCGGAGAAAAACCGCTTCTCAACAAAACAGCGCATGAAGGGGCGGAGAAAATGATAGATATTAAAATGATGGATATTATTGTTGTACTCTCGTGGGGTGTGGGCTTGACGCTTTTCACGCTGCTTTCTGCTGTGGTCATGATGTTTATTTGGGCATTGTATTACTCTACTTTCAAGCGGGTGAGGCTGTATTGCCAAGTGACAAAAGAATTAAGCCGCGTGCTTGAACAACCTGTCGTTTTTGAGCCGTCTAGTGGAGCAATGCCGATGATTAAGCCGTTATCTGAGGAAAAAGAGTTTTCTCTTTCTGATGAGGAAATCTTAACGATGGAAAGTGCAACGGCGCTTTTAAAGAGTTTGGGGTGGAAGGTGGAAATTGAAGGAAAAGGAGATCATTTGGCCACCTATTATTTACCAGATCGTGAAGTGCAGTTTCTTTATAATGCTGAGAAGGGGTATCCGCGATTTGATTGTGCAATTGCGGTGGTTTCTGGTATCCATGCGGCGGCTTGCCAAACAATAGACCCTTATAATTCTGGAGGTTTGATTGCTCTTGAATTGAGTTTTGATGTGAAGGGGTTGGAAATTTTTGAAGAAAAGGTAAGCGTTGGATGTTTACGTCGTGTACTCGAGAAAGCTTTAGATGAGGCAATGACTGAGGTTGATCTTGGCAAGATGCTTCACTCTCAATATAGAATCCTGCCTTGGGAAAACAAAACTGTGGTCCCTCGGTTGGCTTCTTATTCCTTGCGTTATCTTGCTGCTCTGGCTTTGATGGGCGATGTTGAAACTTTACACTCTTATCACAAAAGCTTTATGGAAGGTGAGAAGCTGGGCTTTGAAACAAGCATCGAAGAGGAGCATCTGGAACGCGCAATGGTGATTGCTCAAGCGGTAGAAAAGACAAAGCAACCCAGTTACGATTTGCTTCAACAGGCGGCAAAGAATTTTTCCATGGAGGTGGAAAGCTATGAATGTTTTAGAGCTACAGATCCCAATTTGTGCAATAGAAGAAGAGATTCTTATGAAAATTTGATCGAGGAAAAAAGACAAGAATTAAGGCAACAGGGATATTTTGTTTATGAAAAGGACGCGATTTGTGAGGTTGATGGAAAAAACTATCGTCCTCATATTCTTTACATAAAGGATGGGGAGTTAGAATATATGGATGTAGAAATTAGGATTGATGAAAAAATTTATTGAGAAAAATAAAGAGTTTAGATAATTTAAAAAGAGCTTAAACCTAAAAATAATGCGTAAAAAGCGCGAAGCGTAAAAGCAGAGGGGAACAATGCAGGAGAAAAAAGCAACATTTGAAGAGTCTTTCTTTTCATTTAGAAAATTTATGGTGTCTTCAGTGGAAATGCGTAAAGGGGTGGGATGGTGTAAAATAATAGGGCACCGCTTTTTTATCATGTTTTGTACATGCCTTATCATGATGGCTTTAGAAGTTCCTGCGGGTGCAAAGTCTCTGGTACAGCCGTTGCAATGGACAAGATGGGAAGGAATTGGTTCTCTTATTTTTCTCTTACCAGTGTTGATATGGTTTTGTCTTCTCACACCCCTTTCTATTTTGTGGGGGATTTGTCGTTTTAAAGAGCGTAAATTGGAAAAAATAAAGAAAAAACTAAAAGAAAAAATAAAGCAGCAAGAGATTAATCAATGAGGTTATACGCATGAGGAGTGAGATCGCGGTTTTTATTTTTTTTCTGCCGATTGGATGTTTTTTTCTAAATGCAGTTACAGTTTTTGCCATTTTTGTGAATATGATTATTGTGGCGCCTTATTATTCTTTAATCAAGCGTTTGAGGCTCTATTACAGAGTGAAAAAACAAAGAGGTTTGATGAAAGAACAGCCGCAGCATTTTTGTTTCTTTGAAAAAAGCGGAAAAGAAAAAGAGAGAGTGCCGCAAAACTTAACACTAGAAACACAGATAAGTTTCTATTCGTTAAAAAAATGGCTCGCTTTTTCACGCAAAGATTATATCCTCCACGCATGCCTTTCTTTCATCATTATGTTTTTCAAAGCTTATGTCTATGTGATTTTCTTTAAAGAGATAGATGAGATCAGATTTGAATATTTTGTCATTCTCTTGCTTTTCTGGATTTTTTTATCGGTATGTATTTTTGCAACGATCCCTGTTGTTGTGATCCTTCGTGAAATTTTAACCCATCGATTGAAAAAGAAGATTCAGCAGTTGGAAGAAGTGACTGAAGCAACCCAATCAATCAATTTATAAAGGGAAGGGGATAAAATGCATTACGAAATAGCGGCATTTTGGACGGTGATTTTGATCATTCTGCTGGGGGGTGTTTTTGATTTTTTCTTAACAATACCCATTGTGGCACTGTATATTTCTTTTATCAAGCGTTTGATCTCGTATTACAAGGTTACCAAACAATTAAACGCAGCGCTGAAAAAGCGCATGTAGTGCTCGTGTCATGGGGGAGGCGTAAGTTTTAGATCATGCCATTTCTTCACGGCTTGGGAGGAGGGCATCGATTGTTTTTCTCATTTTACGCTGATCTCTGGGGGAAAGGACTAATGGCAATGAATAGGCTGATGATAGGTTTGTAATAGGCTGATGATAGGCTGGTGATAGGCTTTAATGGGGCGGTTTATCGGAAGTTTGTTGTTTTCTGTGAATTTGCAAAATCGTAAAAACGTGAAACTGTAAGAGGGTGTGTGGTTGCTCAAGAGCCGTGATGGTTGTGGGGAGGATATGGGGCGGAGCGGGTGCCAATGGAGGCAGAAAGGTTGGATTGTGCAATGCGTCAAAATTGGAATGTGGGAATGGGGGATTGGGGGAATGGAGGGCGATGGGGGAAAAGGGCGGTTGGCAATGAATAGGCTGATGATAGGTTTGTAATAGGCTGGTGATAGGCTTGTATAGGCTTTAATGGGGCGGTTTATCGGCAGTTTTGTTGTTTTCTGTGAATTTGCAAAATCGTAAAAACGTGAAACTGTAATAGGGTGTGTGGTTGCTCAAGAGCCGTGATGGTTGTGGGGAGGATATGGGGAGAAGAGGGTGCCAATGGAGGCATAAAGGTTGGATTGTGCAATGCGTCAAAATTGGAATGGGGAAATGGAGGGCGTTGGGGGAATGGAGGAATGGAGGGCGCGTTGGGGGAATGGGGGAATGGAGGGCGTTGGGGGAAAAGGGCTGTTGGCAATGAATAGGCTGATGATAGGTTTGTAATAGGCTTGTATAGGTTTTAATGGGGCGGTTTATCGGAAGTTTGTTATTTTCTGTGAATTTGCAAAATCGTAAAAACGTGGAACTGTAAAAGGGTGTGTGGTTGCTCAAGAGCCGTGATGGTTGTGGGGAGGATATGGGGAGAAAAGGTGCCAATGGAGGCGTAAAGGTTGGATTGTGCAATGCGTCAAAATTGAAATGGGGGAATGGAGGGCGTTGGGGGAAAAGGGTTGNACCAAACAATTAAACGCAGCGCTGAAAAAGCGCATGTAGTGCTCGTGTCATGGGGGAGGCGTAAGTTTTAGATCATGCCATTGCTTCACGGCTTGGGGAGAGGGCATCGATTGTTTTTCTCATTTTACGCTGATCTCTGGGGGAAAAGGGCTGTTGGCAATGAATAGGCTGATGATAGGTTTGTAATAGGCTGGTGATAGGCTTGTATAGGCTTTAATGGGGCGGTTTATCGGAAGTTTTGTTGTTTTCTGTGAATTTGCAAAATCGTAAAAACGTGAAACTGCAAAAAGGCGTGTGGTTGCTCAAGAGCCGTGAGGGTTGTGGGGAGGATATGGGGAGAAAAGGTGCCAATGGAGGCGTAATGGTTGGATTGTGCAATGCGTCAAAATTGGAATGGGGTAATGGGGAATTGGGGTAATGGAGGGCGTTGGGGGAAAAGGGTTGATGGCAATGAATAGGCTTGTATAGGCTTGTAATAGGCTGATGATAGGCTTTAATGGGGCGGTTTATCGGCAGTTTGCTTGTTTTCTGTAAATTTGCAAAATCGTAAAAACGTGAAACTGTAAAAAGGCGTGTGGTTGCTCAAGAGCCGTGATGGTTGTGGGGAGGATATGGGGTAAAGAGGGTGCCAATGGAGGATGGTTGGATTGTGCAATGCGTCAAAATTGGAATGTGGGAATGGGGGATTGGGGGAATGGAGGGCGTTGGGGGAAAAGGGTTGGTGGCAATGAATAGGCTGAGGATAGGCTTTAATGGGACGGTTTATCGGCAGTGTGCTTGTTTTCTGTAAATATGCAAAATCGTAAAAACGTGGCACTGTAAAAAGGTGTGTGGTTGGTCAAGAGCCGTGAGAGTTGTGGGGAGGATATGGGGAGAAGAGGGAGCCAATGGAGGTGTAAAGGTTGGATTGTCCAATGCGTCAAAATTGAAATGTGGGAATAGAGGGCGTTGGGGGATAAGGGTTGATGGCAATGACTAGGCTGATGATAGGCTGGTGATAGGCTTTAATGGGGCGGTTTATCGGCAGTTTGCTTGTTTTCTGTAAATTTGCAAAATTGTAAAAACGTGAAACTGTAAAACGGTGTGTGGTTGCTCAAGAGCTGTGATGGTTGTGAGAAGGGGATAAGCCCGTGTGAGAAGGGTTAGAAAAACGTTTGGTTTTGGAGCTGTTGATATAGGCATGCTGTTTAGAGGCGTAAGGGAGGGGATTGTTCGTTCTCAAAGCCTATGATGTAAGAGAGTATGGGCTATTCAAGAGGGTGTTCGGGTATGGATAGAGATTGAAGGGGTACTGCTTCTTTGCAAAGCAGAGGTATTGATCATAAGTTTTGTTTATTCATATGTTTTTTTATGGCATCCAGTACCTGTTGGCTTATCTCCTTATGGGTCAGCCATCGTAAACCTTTGGGCGTTGTTGTTTGTCCTAATTGAATGGGGATAAAATCAACCTTGTTTTTGCGCGCGCACTCGAGGATCATTTGATCATGCATGTTGGAACCAAAAATATGAAGAATACATGGCGGTTTAGGCAAAAGAGCCAACTGCTCAATTAATGCGCAAGAAAATGCATAGGCGGGCGAATGAATCCATAATATGCAATATTTTAGATCATGCCATTGCTTCACAGCTTCTAAAAATTGCGCCTTTGATGCCGCACAATCATAATCCAACGACACGCACAACTGTTTGTTGTGCAATGCCTCAAGCTGGACTTTATGGGAAAGAAAGCGTGCAGCAATAATCACTTTTTGCGGCTCTAGTGATTGATACAAAGGGGCAAGCATCCCTGTGCCCCCTACCACTAAATAACGATAGTGCGCATCCTTTTTTTTCATGCCCCCTCCCTTATTGCTTTAAATCCCACCTCTTTGCTTTAAAAATGTGTACATTTCATCAGCAAGTCTTTCACAACGTGTTTGTACCTCTTCACTTGTAACTTTCCAAGTACGACCTTCATCATCTGAGGAAAAATCTTCGTTGGAAGAGGCGATTTGACATTGGAGTGTATAACCATAAAGCGTGTGTACCACCGGCACTAAATGTTCACACGGTTGTGCGCATTTTTTGGCCGTACTCCCATGAGAGATAAGCCCAACAGGTTTATTTAAAAAGGCATTATAGCTCAAATTATCAAGAGCATTTTTTAAAACACCCGAATAAGACCCTTGATAAACGGGGCTTGCTAGAATAACGCCATCAGCCGCTGCAATGGTTTTTACAAACTCACGGACCGCAGCACTTGGATTAGCCTCTACCTGCTGATGATAATCTGGATCTGTCATCGGCAAGGGCTGTTCACGCAAATCAACCCACTGAAGTGATGCACCCCGCTTTATGAGGCAATCCGCTAAATAATTGGCTAAAGTTCTTGTTAAGGAAGGTTGACGCACAGACCCCAAAATAATTGCTATATTCAACAGGATTCTCCTTTATCTTTTCCCCACAAGCCTATAACGCAAGGCTTATAAAGAAGTGTGAGTAAAATGGCGCGTATCAATGCTGTTTATAAAGAGCAATTGTGCTGATATCGCATAGTTATAGAATCAATCCATGCTAACAAGATTGTTGACAAAACAACACCTCAAACTTGCAAGGGAATGTTAGTGCTTTCATTAATATTAAAATGCTTGATCTCAAGAATTGCGGCTGTCTCTCTGTCTTAGAAGCGCTTTGATGAATATATTCTAAGCTATTGGCTTGCAAGATCCCCAATGAAAAATGGAATATATCGTCATATTTTGAATGATCATTGATCCTTTTTAATTGGAATAAGAAAGTTGTAAGATTTTCTCATTTCAAATGCTCTTATTGCGCGATCATTTGCAAATCAATGGAAGTTCCTTTTTTCATGTCTTAAGTGGGCGGAAAACAATAGAGAAAAGAATAAAAATGCTTCTGTCTTTTCAAGGGATAAAGGCTATCGTAGAAGCTAGATAGGGCTGTTTTTTGGGCAGGGGTGGGGTTGTCGTAGGAGCCTTAGGCTAATGGGGTTGTCCGTGTTGAGGAACGAGTTATGGCGTGGCTTGTTG
>NZ_JBHIPR010000051.1:0-5876 GCF_042196145.1 Bartonella sp. AP258QHHD | reverse complement strand
TGGCAACATGAATATGCAATACGAGTGTTTTCTGGGGTGTTCTGTTTGACGACAATGGACGCAATGGTGCTTTGAGAGATTATGCGTATTACAAGGGAGGGTAAGGCTATTGTAGAGGCCGCAGGGGGCGTATGTGAATGGTGCCGGATTACATTTTTTATTGAAACAATGGTGGTGATAGAGTTTATAGTAAGGGGGATATATTCATGGGAGCGCTATTGTTATCCCTTTCATGGGGGATGTTCATGAAATGGGGGTGATGCGCGGTGGTTTGCAAGTGTTGAGAGATGTTTCTTTAAAACAAGCACGTGAATTGGCAAAAGTATTGGCAACATGAATATGCAATACGAGTGTTTTCTGGGGTGTTCTGTTTGACGACAATGGACGCAATGGTGCTTTGAGAGATTTATGCGTATTACAAGGGAGGGTAAGGCTATTGTAGAGGCCGCAGGGGGCGTATATGAATGGCGCCGGATTACATTTTTTATTGAAACAATAGGGGTGATAGAGTTTATAGTAAGGGGATATATTCATGGGAGCGCTATTGTTATCCCTTTCATGGGGGATGTTCATGAAATGGGGTGTACGCGCGTTGGTTTGGAAGTGTTGAGAGATTTCTTTAAAACAAGCACGTGAATTGGCAAAAGTATTGGCAACATGAATATGCAATACGAGTATTTTCTGGGGTGTTCTGTTTGACCATAATGGATGCAATTGTGCTTGAGAGATTATGCGTGTCCTTATAAAAGTTAGGGACAAACAGTTGCATAAAAGGGAAGAGCAAATGAAGGGGGAAAATTCCACATTTTATAACAAACGGTGCTCTCTTTTTTTTGGAAAATCATTTCGTTCTTATAAAGATCATATGATTATTTGTCTTATTTCTATCCTTGTTGGGATAGGTTATAAAGCTCTTTTGATTCCATTAGAAGCCAAGTGGCCGTTGAGTGTATCACAGGATAGCACTCTTTTGGCGCTCTTTGTGCTGCGTGAAGTCATCATGGTTGTTGTTGTTGCCTTGATGCCTGTTTTATTGGTGCTTTATCTCATCTTAATGTATTTGTTGAAAAAAAGATTCAGCAGTTAGAAGAGGCTATCCAGCAACGGGGTCACACAATCGATCAACAAAATAATCCAGTAAAAAACAATAGAGAAAAAATAATCTGTTTTTTTATCGTATACTTTTGGTTGATATTTCTGCTAAACGTCTTTTTTCCTGCGGGTGTTGTCATGCTCATTTTAGAATTTTATTATTTTGTTTTCAAGCGCGTGAGAACCTATTGTAGAGTGAAACGGGAATTAAAACGCGTAAGATAAAGAGAGTGACAAGGCGCTTTTGTAGCTATCGTGAGGGGTAAGAGGCAATGTTTAGAAGCTCTCGTGACACAAGAAGAGGGGATGGTTGGAAAATCATCAGGCAAAGAAGAGAGTCTATTTTCGTTTGTAATGAGGAGGATGCTCTTAATCATTGGGAAGAGCAACCACGCTTTTAGAAAATTGGGGTTTTTTGTTGAAAACAAGGGAAGCGCCATGCATCGCACTTTTCGTGGTTCTTAAAAGAGCGGGCATGAGATAAAGAAATGCGTTTTTCATAAAAAAAGGAAGAGCAATGAAGGGGAAAAATTCAGCATTTTGTAATGAACTGCGCCATTTTTTCGAAAAAAGTATTTTTTCTGAGAAAGAGCGTGTTGTCATTTGTTTCCTCTCCCTCATTATTGAGTTGTGGAACAGGATTTTCTTTCTCCCATCCTTAGGCAGCAAAGAGAACTTGACAGGGTGGCAGGATACACCCCTTTTTCTCTCTTTGTGTACGTTTTGGCAAATTATTACAGTGTGTGTTTGGGTCTTGTTCCCAGTTATGTTGATACTCTGCATAACATTGTGGCTTTTGTTGAGAAAAAATACTCAAAAATTGAAAGAAATAAACAAGCAACGGGGTAAAATAACCGATCAAAAGGATTGGTATAAAAAAGGCGATAGAGAAAAATGGAGTGATATTCTTGTTACAATATTTGGTCTCGTGCTTCTGTTCGTGACACTGTGGGTTGCTTGTATTCCCATGATGATTTTGGAACTTTATTATGGTGTCTTTAAGCAGGTGAGAACGTATCGCTGTTTAAGAAAAGAACTGAAAAACGTCTTGCAAGAACAGGATACAGCGCTTGAGAAGTCATGAGAGGGAAAAAATAATGAAGAAATTATGAGAGATTCAGCCTTTATAGGGATTGCTCTCTATACCATTTTGCCTTTGATATGTTTTGGTGCTCTTTATGGGGTGTCCGTAAAACATTGCTTTAAAGGAGCAGTGTTGGGTGGCATTGAGTGGAAGAAAAGCCGATTATGGATCAGTGTTGATTAAAGGGAATAAGAGCCCGTGGGGTTTAGAGCCTAGAGTGAGCGCTTGGGACTTACTTTATCGTTTGAGGCGTGAGGAAGGAACGGTTTTGCTCGTAGGGGCGCGCGGTATATGGGTTGTTTTCGTATTTTTATGAGCCTTGTTCATTCAAGCTTTGAATTGAATCCTATTGAAGTGGGGATGCAGGGTCATTTTCTTGAAAATAGGAGAATTTTTAGGAAGAAAAAGCTGAATTGTGACTATTGTTTATAGATTGGCGTGGTTTGAAAATCTTTATTGTTTGCAATGTGAGGAAGGTAAGAGGGTAGCAAGGTAGCAGGAATATTATTATTTTTATTATGACGCAATCCATAATGGTCTGTGTACTTTTCTTGATTTCGGTGATATTTGGGTTTTGCATCATCATAATGCGTAAATTGGAAAAAAAGATCCAGAAACGAGAAGAGGCAATCTCTGTGTGATAGCAAATAAGCTCTCTGTCACACGGGGTCTTTTCAAAGAGTGAGAGGGGAATACATGAAGGAGCAAAATTGGGCATCAGAGCAAGAAACGCATAAAGGAGCGCATTCTTTTTCGCTCCAGCACGTATTGCTTTCAGCAAAGGATTATAAAATTATCTTTGCTATTGCGGTTCTCATTATCATGTGGAAAATGGTTCTAGAAATACCAGGTGTATTGAATTGGCAGCTGACAGGGTGGCAATATGTTGTGCATGCCGTTCTCTTTAAAACAACGGACATCATAACGGTTTGTGTTATTATTTTTATTCCGGTTATGTTACGGCTTCGCACCAAAGTGACGGGTGAGTTGCGAAAAAATATTCAGAAACTAGAAGAAGCAATCTCTGTAGGAGAGCACATAAGCTCTCTGTCGCACGGGCTTTGTAAAGACTGAGAGGGGAAAAATGAACAGTGATCCTATAGCCGTATTTCTATTAGATCCCGGATTCTGGGTGATGATTGTTATTTGCATGATCATTATCATGCTTGTTTTAGCTCTTTATACCTCTGTCTTTAAACGGATGAAAATGAATTTCCAAGTGAAAGGCGAGCTGGAAAGAGTGCTTAAAGAAAATGATCTTGCAACGCAGCAGTTTTGGAAAGATGAAGCTGTGGTGCAGGAGAGGCGTTTGCAACTAAAGGAAAAAGAGTTCTCTGCCGATTATGATGATGATGATGAAATTCTCACGATAGAAAGTGCAACAGGGCTTTTAAAAAGCTTGGGATGGTCGGTGGAAATCGAGGGAAAGGGAGATTATTTGGCAACCCTCTTTTTACCAGATCGCGAAGTGCAGTTTCTTTATAACGAGAAACGAGTGGAAGAGTTTTCGCCTTTTGATCGCGGACTTTTAATTATGAGCGGTATTTTTGCGGCGGCTTGTCAGACGATTAATCCTCATAATTCTGGGGTTGTGCCAACGGTATTTATGAATTTTGTACCCAATGGATTGGAAATTTTTGAAGAAAAAGTGAGCGTCCAGCTTTTAAAGAAAGCACTCGATAAAACTTTAAAATGGACAATGGAAGATGATTCTTTGCATGAAATGTTTCGCTCTCAATATGGTATTTCCCCTTGGGAAAAAGACTCTTTATCTTGGGCACCGGATGATGACATAGAGCTCGCACCTTATGCTTTGCTGCATCTTGCTGCTCTTGCCTTACTGGGCGATGTTGAGACTTTAGCTTCTTATGACGAAAGTTTTACGGCAGGGGAGAAGCTTGGCTTTGATGAAACCATTGAAAAAGTCCATTTGGAACGCGCGATGGTGATTGCTCAAGAAGTGAAAAGGGAAGGAAAGTTCAGTTACGATCTACTGGAACGGGTTGCTGAGAAGTGGTCTATAGCCATGGACTATCAGCTTTTCAGAGTGAGATCCCCTAATACGTGTAATCAAAAACGTGCTTTTCATAAAAAATTAGTCGAGGAGAAAAAACAAGAATTAAGGGAACAAGGGTTTGAAGGGGTGAGTGATGAACAGTTCGTGTTTGAAGCAGAGGGGGTAAAACATGCTCCTGATATTACTTATATTAAAGATGGTAAAATCGCATTTATGGATATAAAAATTGATTAGTGTTGTACTCTCCTGTTGAAGAAAAGCACTTTTATTTAAAAGATGTGAAAGCGTCTCAATCATGGCGCTTTCACATCTTTCTTACCAGAGCAAAATAAAGGGTTCGAAAAATCAAGAATAATAGCCAAGATTTTAAAAAATAGACTGGAAATGGCTTGATCCTCAAGAATAGAGGAGAAAAATCAATTATAAATTCTACTCTCTTCTTAAAGGCGGTCTCTTTTTTGTTAGAAAATGCTCATAAATTATCGCTTATTCAAGCGGTATGAGGGAAAGGTCCATTGACTAAAGCGCTATGGGGGGAGCTCCATTGACTAAAGGCGCTATGGGGAAGCTCTATTGACTAAAGTGCTATGGGAGGGAAGCTAGGGGGTAGAGCCTTTGTCATTTGAGGTGAGAGGAAGGCAAAAAATGGCATTTTTGAAGGCGATGATATTTGGCCAATAAAAATAAAAACACAATAAAAACTAAACTAAAACAAAGGAAAAATTAAACTAAAAAAGGCCCCATTTTATAAAGGGCCTTTTTATTTAAATTTTACAATATATACAAAATGTATATAACCTTACTTTAAGAACTTTTTGTATCTTATATTCTAGTAGCAACAAGTTGTACGAAATATATAATAAGTGATCCTAAAAAACCAGCTATTGCATTCAATAAATTTTCTGCTTTATCGTATATATCGTTGATTGATGCTTGTTCTGATGCGCTTCTATTACTGACTCTCAGTATATTCAATGTATCCGATGTGTCCCTTACTTGTTTAACAAACTGTAAATTTGTTTTCTCAATAGTATAAGGAGCAACAATAGGAGAGGGTTGTTTATTGACTATACGATCAGATTTTTGAATCGCGAGAGCTAAACCACTTGTAATAGCCCCAGCTATGAAAAAATATCTGATATTCATAGTTTTTCTCCTATATTTATTTCGATAAATAAATATCGATACGTATCATATATAAATTCGATTTAAATAACTATAGTAAAAATACAACAATCACAAAAAAGAATAAACTTTGTCTATATTTTGACAAAATTTACTCTTAATTGCCTTAATGAATTCTTTCAGATTCGATTTTATGAAGGCGTAAAAAAGTTTGAAAGCTCTGTAGGCAAGTGGAATCCCATAAGGTGGGTGATACAATAGTTGCTAGCAAACTTCTTTTTGTGCCTTTGACCAAGGATTCATAAAAATGAGGGTTCATAAAAATGAGATGCGATGAAAATTGAGTAAAACCCTTGAAGGGAAGGATTCACTCTATTGAAGGCGGAGTGCATCTTTTCCATGGATTGGATACTGCCTTTATGAGGGTTTGGCAGTTTCCGTTGAGGGGAAGGATGCACTCTTTTTGAGGGCTAGGGTGCATCCTCATAGATTGGATACTGCCTTATGAGGGTTTGGCAGTTTCCGTTGAGGGGAAGGATGCACTCTTTTGAGGGCTAG
>NZ_JBHIPR010000050.1:0-35673 GCF_042196145.1 Bartonella sp. AP258QHHD | reverse complement strand
AAAAACATTGGGTAAAAGATCACAGCGCTCTACAATTAATTTTGCACGCTCTGCTGTTAATGTATCATTCGCCGCATAAAGTCTTTTGACATGGCTTATCAGATATTCTTCCCAACGCAAGGCTGTTGTAATGGCATAGAGTCCAATTTCAAAACGACCACTATCAAGAAGTTCAAAAATCAACGCAAGGCTTGCTATGGTCTTTGGCCTTTTTAAAAGATGCGATTGTAAGCTTTCAAAAAGGTTATTCTCTTTAGCTTTTTTAAAATCTTTTGCATCCACTCACGAAAGATCTCTTGAACATCAGCAGAAAAACGCATGACAAGCGGATGTTCAGGAGAACCAAGGGGTTTATATCATAATGAGAACGTATTAAGCTAAGAGGAGATGCCAAATTCTCAAAGGAGAAGTGCAATGCACCTTTACGAGTTTTTTGGACTTCATGATTTTTTGTACAACATTATGCCCCCCAAGATTATGTGCCCTTAAGCAGCTACAGTCGTTGATACAATATCCTCAGCAAGCATTTGTTCATCTTGCACATATATTTTTAGTATTTTTAATAATTTTTTTTGGAAGATTTCTTGGTACGGCACGCGATACATCAGTGCTAACGTTCTCTTAAAAAACACCCAGATAATTAATCAGCTTCAAAAAACAACCTTACCAATGAAGTACTAGCTAGAGGGTTGCATGCACAACGCAATAATGGCACACTGATTCCCACAAGCGTGCTTCACATATTGCACGCATAGCCTGTACAGAGTCTACCGCTCCTAAATACTCAAACGTAAAAACGTAATGCTACTGGATCGTATAGTGACCGCAGTTGCACCCTTAAACACCGGTTCCTCCCCATATCATAATGCTTGACAAAAGCATCATGCCATCATAGCAACGGCTTTGCGTAGGGGTCCCACAACATAGTTCTACAAATTGTTGACGCATTGCCAAGCTAACAGTTTTCTTGCCCACCTACGCCAATGAGACCATCACTATCCTCTTTTTGAATCGTAAAACAAAATGATTTCCCATGAGCGATAAACCATCTGCTCAAAGTCCAGCTAGCTCAAACTCATAGCATTCTAAACCTTTAGGCTCGCTCTTCCCCCAAGGGGGCATAGTCAGATATATCACTTCCCTCACCTCTTCACGCGCTGGGATAAAAAAATCTGAAACTACGAGGCAACGCTGCATTTGTATGCAGCGTTGTTGTTAGGAATAAGCTTCTATTGAGATAGTTCTAATGGGAAGCACCCACAGCTAATGGTATAGGGATTAATTTGGATTCTTTCGAAATGCTATATATAAATTTAATGTGCCGCCCCACAACACACCACCAGTAAACCCACTTAAAAGACCAAAAAGAAGGTTAAAATCAAATGCATATTTCAAATCAGGTACAACCTTGAGAAAAACAATCAATGTGAATTTGATGACAAAAGCGATAAGAATAAATGTCAGCGTCAACGGCGTACCAGGCAGAATAATGAAATCCGTTCCCTCTTTGATTTTTAAACGCGCAGTAGCACGCCAGAGCAACCAGCCAACGCCAAAGCCGATCATCAGCCCTGCCAACATTGCGATTGCTCCCCAGCGTGGGAAAGCCAGCTGGTTAATCACATCGCTTGCGCCCAAAAAAAGAAAGACTAACGGCAAGAGAAAAAGGCGGTAAACCTTCGTTTCCCTATCTTTCAATGCGATTATTCCCCTCGCGATGAGAAAAATAAGCAAAATCCAAGCCCATAAAGGGGTTCCGGTCAGAATGTTAAACAATGACATATTATGCTCCATGATGTTTGATGCGATAAAAATATTGCATGATGTTAGGAAGATATTTAGAAAAAAGAATACCAGTACAAATTAAACCCATAGTGATTAACCAAATCTGGGGGGTCCATGTAAAAAAAGCCACTAGAAGACCATTAGCAAAAAAGATGATTACCCAAATCCATGTAATATATTTATTGATGAGATAAAATAGGATATGTTTGCGTTTTTCTTCAGAAACACCAGCACTGGCATAAAAAATGGTAAAGGGTTTCTTTACCAGCAAGCTAATCAATGAAACCAGAGCAAGTGACAGATAGCAAAAAACTGTGGGGTAGTTCAGTAAAAGTGTAGACCATCCAGCGAAATAATTAACAAACAGGACAATAACTGTCAGAATGTTAGTAATCATCACGGGTTCTCCCTGCCGGACAATTTTAATATTCACAGCAATAATGAACAATAAAATCACAGTTAAGATGAGAGAGCGTTCGACCAGAGTTAAAAAGTTTCCATTGATAACCCAGGAGTAAATACTCCACGGAATAAAAGAGATTATTATGTTAAACATGGCGCATCCTCCTTTTTATATTTGATAGAAAACTTACCGCAAGTGCTTCGTTTTTTAGTTTCCGTATGAATATAAAAAACGCCACCCAGTTCACACTCTGTATCCTGTTTAATGGTCAACTGATAGGTATCTCCCGGATAAACTGCTTCAATGAACTTTACTTTTTTCAGCGCAACAGATGCGATATTTTTCGCCCTACCCTGCGTGGCCAAAGCCAGAACCATCTCAATCAATAGTGAACCAGGACATACGGCGTGGGAGGGGAAATGTTCCTCAAAAAGCGGGTGATGCGCATTAAAGGAAAAAGTACAAGAATCTCCGGTTACGGAAGAAATCTTACATAAATCGCCTAGTAATGGAAGAGCGGCTTTCACAGAACACGAGCTAAAGAAGCAGACCTTACTGACCATGATGATTGCCTGCGCAATAACGGCCTTTCCATTGTCATATGTGCTAGCCTTACAGTGAATACGATAGGCCTCATTAATGCGTTCAATATGTCCTTCAACGCATAACCGATCGCTATCAAAATGGGTGGTAGAGAAAAACTGTTCAACCATAACAGGGAGATAGCGATAAGTGAGATCCGAGTTTTTAGCCACCATGGTGGCGAATCGAACTGAAAACTGATGCAAGGCTTCGAGTAACAAGCCCTGTTTCAAATAGTTATGGGCTAACTCCCAGTGAGAAATATCGATTTGCCCGTAAGCACGCATCGGTGTGATTAAGGTGATACTCTGACATATACCCAAGAAATTTGGCTCGGTGTGATGCTTTATAGCCATAATTGGGAGACCTTTTTATATTTTTCTCTTAAATCCTTTGATGATAAACTGAAGGAATGAGTGCTAAACCGCGCTTGATAGTGCGCGAGAAGTATCGGCATACGACAAACGAAAAAAGCCAACAATCCCAGCTCAGGAGAAGCCCGATGTTTGCTCATGATGCTTGCAATTAGAAAATCGACATTGGGTTGCAGTCCTGTATTGTCCGAAATAGATCGCACAAGCGAACTGAAGGGGCACATAGGCACCTGAAAGCGTGAAAAAAAGAAATCAACCCGGACATCCCATTGCATAATCGGATGACCAAACCTTGGCCAGGGTTTGTCTTTGCAATAATGCGTTACCGCCGCCTTAAGATTCCCGGCTTCAATCTCATGGAGGACACCAGAAAGCGCATGATAGCATATTTGCAGGCTCCCATATGCACGGAGCCAATGGCACTAAACCCACCGATTAGTGCAGAAATGACGTCGCTCTTGGTACTGATAATAAATCTTACCATGGTGGTTGTGGGTGTCACAGTACCAAACCCGCCCAGCAGTAGAGACATGCACCCGCAAAGCACATTAATATCCCAGTCGGAAGAAGCTTCCTTGCTAGTTAATACTAACCAAAAAGCACGCTCAAAGGTATTGCAATTTTCGATCTCCGGAAAATCGGAAAACTGTTGGGAAGAGCGCGCCAATGCAATAATCCACGGCATCAGCAAGATAATTTTAAGACAACTACCGTCGCTTACGGGAGCCATGACCTTACCCTGAGCCGCCGAAACCTCAACTTGCGATAATAACATCATAAATCGCTGCGTTAAACTCAAAGATGGCAATGCATTGATCAGTTGATGCATCGCCTGCAGTTTGGCTGTAGGGTTCGTCTTTTGCAGTTCGGCGCTAGCATTCTGAATCAGCCGATCCATCTGTTCTTCATTAAGAAGGTTGCCGGTCAGTGCAAACCATGCGTTCTGCAAATAACGGTTTTCATCGGCAATATCAATCAAATTACATCCACGAATAAACAATACGTTATTATCTAAATCATAATTATCAATAACATCATCTGACATGATTTACTCCTGCTGCTCCGGTGACACGCTATAAAACCTGATGTTGACATTTATCGTATGCGAATTCCCTGATACAATTTCATTACACAAATTATCAAGTTGCATTACAGGACTCCCTTGCGTCATAAACTAGCAGGCATTTCCCTCTGGATGAGAAAAGCAAATCGCTATATTCGACGAGGGTGAGATTAATACGCCCGCGCTTTTTCATATAGGCTTCATAAATATCCGGCAAATGATAGATTTCCTCAGTTAGTTCGGACAAATCAAGGTTGTGAAATACTTCGCAGCAGATTTTAATATCCATAATCTCTTGTCTATCCGCGGATAAAGACAATACAATTTGAACAATCACATCGGGCAACCTTCGATTAATAATTTTGAATATTTTTTCATGGCTAATCAAATTTCCCATGAAATTAAAATCAACAGCATTGCGTTTAATACCTTCAAAATAGAGGTCACCATTTTCAACGGATAATGTGCCCATATCGCCCACGGAATATCTGATAAGTTTGCGCGAAACATCGGGATCCAGCGATGTCACTAGCAGCCCTCTCTTATCTTCATATTCAAAGAAGAAATCATCGCTGAAGAGCAGGTACCGATTAAGCCGCCCTTCGGCGGACATACCAATGAAACCGCACTCCGACAAACCATATAAACCAATTATCCGCAGATCGGCGCCCAGCATCTCGCGCAGATAGTTTTCATGCACACCCAGCATCGATTCACCGGTAAAGACTACTTTTTTAATTGCCAGTGGAACCCCAAGGCTGAGCATAGCTTCAACGAACTGAACGATGGTGCTGGGCACACCAAACAGTACCGAAAGCCGTATTTCAGCCAGAAACTCGAAATGACTCTTCAGCAGCAGGGCAATATCGCCAACCGGCACGACATGTGCATGGCAATGTTTTACAATTTCACACGCCAAGTAGTGTAAAGATGAAAACAGATTAATCGTAAACAGGTTGCCAACAACATCCCCTGGGGAAAAAAATTGCCGCGCGCGCAGGTTACGAATTAAATTATGCTCTGATGAGCTGACCGCTTCCTTACTGGATTTTAGACGAACGCTGACCATTTTCATCGCCCCGGTGGTGCCGCTTGTAGCACCAAGCAGCATGGGTAAGTGTTCAGCCGCAGAGTCCAGTTGAGTCAAAGAACCACTATCACCAGTGGTCGAATAAACGCGTGTACTTATCCTAACCGAATCGCGAAAAGCAATGTAATCGAGTGCATGGCAGCCAGTTATTGCCGTTATACGTGGTTGCATTTTTGCATACATTTCAGCACAGAAATAATCCATGATAACTCAGACCTTTTTAATGAAAATTTCACAGCCCAGAGCTGCTAGACCTTCTCCAAAAGTATCCAAAGCAATATCTTTTAAATAATGAAGATTACGCATTGTTTCACGCTTTTGTTTATTGCGTTCTTTAATGGGGTCACAACCCTCATGCAAAACAGAACGCCATTGATTTGCCAATTCACGCGCTTTTTTTAAAGAAACATGTCTTAATGCACCCAAGCCCATTTCGCGGCGCCGACCATGAATGGTATAACGATAAAGCCATTGAGCACCTCCATCTTTACGCTTATGAAGTAACAAGCCGGCACCATCATTATATTTGCCAGCTCCCAATGTTGCGACAGACCTCGCATTAAGACGGTTCATAAGAGCCATTTTTACTCCTTTCTTATACAGTTTTTACCCACACGCCAGCTCCGCTTTTGACGTGCAAGCAAATGGTTTTGATTGATTCAACATACACAGATTTGAAATGAGAGAATCCTACGTTATTCGGAGTTCTAATTCAATATGAATAACGCTAAATTATCATTATAAATCAATACGTTGTCCCAAATATTCACATGACAGTAGCGCATTTTTTGCTGTACTGCCATGAGAGAGAAGACCAACAGCTTTATCCAAAAAAGCATCACAATCTAAATTATCAAAAGCGTTCTTCAAAGTCTCTGAATAAGACCTGTGATAAACAGGGCTTGCAAGAATAACATCGTCAGCGTCTGCGATTGTTTTAACAAATGTATACACTTTAGCATCGCAATGGTAATAACTTATAAAAACAATAACTTTTTTAAATGACTCCTCAACGGCGTATGAATATAAGCACGTTTTTTCTCGTCATTTTTTAAGGTATTAAACTCTTCCAATCTACCGAACTTACTCTTAAATTGTAGCCGAATGATTTTAATAAACCCATATTATTTTTAAAACTCAACAAATAATATTGAGGCTACAATCAAAGACACTTCTTTTCAATATTAAGCAAGTTTTGTAACCTATATTGTTATCTCCATAGAAGTAAAACAGCCTCTATGGACGATGAGTAGCTAAGCCTTCACAGCTAGTGCTTTACAAGCGCTTTTATAACACTCACTCTGCCCCAAACATAGGATTGCATTTTATTAAATAACCCACGCGCATATAATTAAAGATAGAAACGATTAAGCTTGCACCAATCATGCCAAGCCAATAGCCAATAAAGCCATATTCAAAAAAATGCGCCATTAGCGCTCCCCCAAATAGGCCTAACCCCCAATAACTTATTGCTACAACAATTGTTGACCAAAACGTATCAAGCAAGCCCACAAGTATGCCATTGAGCATAGCTCCTAAAGTGCCAAAAGAAAAAGACAATAAGATGAACGGAAGCAACTTCCAAGAGAAAACAATAACGCGTTCTGAAGAAATATTAAAGATGGTTGTAAGGATAAATTCATAAGAGAGATAAACAACCACTGATAAAAATAAGACATAAGCTACAGCAAAAACTGTGACACTCATACGCAACTGTTTTAGAGCCATATTATTCCTATCTGCTCTATACCACGCTGCTATTGTCGCGGCTGCGCTGGAAATCCCCAAAGCCACCACAGAAATAAGCATATCGAGACGCATCCCTATCGTATGCGCGGACAAAGATTCGACCCCATAAACCGTAATCATGAATGCAATGAACGAAGGAAAGCCCTCCGCAATAAGAATACGTATACCAATGGGTAGCCCTACTCGCAGCAATTTTATTATTCGTGAAATCTCTAACTTTGGTCTCAAATAATTAAAGCGAAAAGAATGAAAAGCAGAATTGCGGGACAAAATTATTGCTGCTGCAATAACAATTAAAATACGGATCAAACTGCTCGCAATTCCTGCACCAAAGACACCTAATCCGCTTACAGAACCTATACCAAAAATAAGCGGCCAAGAGATAAGAAAATTCACAAGGATAGCCGCAAGCATAACCCAGGTTAACGGCTTTGGATTACCAATTGCTGACAGTAATCCCCGGCTATTCACATAAAGATAAAAAAACACCACCCCTATAGCAGCACCACTATTATATTCCTGCGCTATATTGGCAATTGTCCCATCTTGGCCGAGAAAACACAAAATATTTCTCGTGTTGAGTAAAATGATCGCACTCATCATTCCAATCACAAGGGAAAGCCATATTCCTTGATCAAACCATGCCTTCAATGCATATCTATCTTGTCTACGAAAACTTTCCGCAAGTTTTGGTGCAACCGCGGTAATAATACCTAGCCCAAACAACATAACAAAACTAAATATACTCAGAGCTAACATTGTGCCACTCAAGACTTGCACGCCTAAATGCGCTACAAGCGCTGCATCTGTGAAGGAAATCATCATCTGAGAGATAAACCCAACAGCCAGTGGCATGCCAAGAGAGAGCAATTGCTTCATCACAACAAACATTGTGAAATACCCTTCCATATTGAAGGGCATATTAAGCTCGGATCTTTTAAACAAAACACATTGATTTTTTCCGTAAAGTCTTTCCATCACAAGTCTTGTGTAAAGGATGCATAATGAGAACGCATTAAGGTAAGAGGAGATGCCCAGTTCTTAAAAAAGAAGCGCAATGCCCCTTTATTGGTTTTTTGGACTTTATGCCATGCGTGTTTTTTGTACAATATTATGCCCCCAAGCAACTACAGTCATTGATAAAAGATCCTCAGCGAGCCGTTTGTTCGTCTTGTATATCCATTTTCAGTATTTTCAATAAAATTTTTTGGTACGGTTGGTGGGATTTGAACCTACGACCTCTGGTGCCACAAACCAGCGCTCTAACCAACTGAGCTACAACCGCATAAAATCAAATGTATCATAACTGTTCACGATTTCGTAAACATTTATTCTTTGCTTATGTGACATAAGGAAGATCAACAAAGTTTGCAAGCCCCTTTAAAAAAATCTCGCAATTTTTTGTGAAGAAAAAAGCGTTTTTTACAAAGGAAATTTTGCCCAATGCTCAAGACTATGATCACGATAGCCTTTTATGTTATCAACTCCATCTTGTTGCATCATCTGCAAAACCTCTTGCAGAATAGTTATGACAAGATTTGGACCTTCATAAACCATCCCACTATATAATTGAATCAAATCTGCACCAGCTTTTACTTTTTCCAAAGCAGTCTGTGCATCCTTTATACCGCCAACACCGATAATTGCAATCTCCTTCCCTAATTTTTGACGCATTTTTGCAAGCATAATAGTAGAACGCTCAAAGAGTGGACGTCCAGAAAGCCCACCCTCTTCATTACGGAAGTGACTATTGTTAAGACCTTGGCGTGAAAGAGTTGTGTTAGAAACAATGAGTCCATCAAAATCAGAAAGTTTTATTTCTTCAGCAACATCATCTAATTCTTTCTCTGATAAATCAGGAGAAATTTTTAAAAAAATGGGAATGGAGAATCCATGCTTGTTCTCTTGCTCATTTCGCGCTTGCGAAATTGCACTCAACAAAAGATGCAAACTGTCACGGGCCTGTAAATCACGTAAACCTGGTGTATTAGGAGAAGAAATATTAACCGTAAAATAATCAGCAACATCATAAAAATGAGCAATACCAACAGTATAATCATCAATCTTATCGACCGTATCCTTATTGGCTCCAATGTTGACTCCTATAACACCAGTTTTTTTACACGCATGCAATCTATTGTAAACAACTTGATGTCCGTCATTATTAAAGCCCATTCTATTAATAATCGCTTCATCTTCTTTTAAACGAAAAAGCCGTGGTTTAGGATTTCCAATCTGAGGCTTTGGTGTCACTGTCCCAATTTCAGTAAAACCAAATCCTAACCGAAAAATACCATCTACAACCTCTGCATTTTTATCAAACCCCGCTGCAAGACCAATAAAATTTTCAAACTCAAGACCAGCAACAGTTACACACAAACGTTTGTCGATAACCTTTTGACAACCATTTAATCCACTTTTCAGCCCAAGAATCGCTAAACCGTGTGCTTGCTCTGGATCCAACATAAATAAGGCAGAACGGCCAATACAACGAAAAAAACTCATCAATTCTTCTCCACAACATAAAAATGATCCATCGCACCTCACCTCTACCTTTTAACACAAAAGATTTCCAATCAAAGCAAGCATATTATCCAAATAATATTCCCCTTCTAGAAGAAAACTCATCACATAATAGCCATACATGTTTATATTGGTTATACTATGTAAAGAACTTTTTATTCTTAAAAAATGTTTCTCTTTTTCGACATTTTTTAAAGATTAAAATATGAATCCTAATCTTATAAAATTCAGCATGAATTGGAACATCAATGGCTCTTACCATAGTCATGGTTTTATGACGCCTTATGCAGGCACGCTCATAATTTTCTTAAAAATGCAGGCAAATTATCTCTATTCCCAAAGTTCCTTTGTGTAATATTGTTTTCAATAGAAACAAAGCTTGTTCTATAAAGCTATTTTTTCCTAGCATTTATAGGATACATAGTTCATAAAATCATCTAAATTCATACTATTGTTGCACTATTTATGAGCAACAGAATGTTCAATCAATTTGTACTCTATTGATAATCTGCGTTGTTTTCTTTGCCATTTCTGATGTATTAAATACAATTTTGCATCTATTAAGTGCTCTGCCTAACATATATTTTAAGTAATGACAGTTGATTATTGAACTCAAACATCATACCAACGACTTCCAAACCAAAATGATCTTGCAAACCCTAGAGCTCTGCTATTTATAAACTGATACAATCTTCCAGCAGATGAAATGTGTTTCTTCCATCCGAATTATCGCCATTTTAGCTCATGTAACCCAATACAAATAGCTTTTAGATAAGCCATAATGCCCTCCTAATTGCTATTATCGCTTACTAAATTAAGAGGAATTAAATTATAAGTTTTACTCCTGTCTCATCTATCTATTTCTTCTATCAGTGCTGAAATATATTTTTTATTCCTAAATTCTCTTTTTATGACAAAATGTTATGCTAATATATGTACTTCATTTGAAAAGCTTTCTGATAGCTCAACTTTCAACACTACTTATTTTGTGGTATTGTGTAAAAACCTCTCTTTTTAATGTTAACATAAAAATCTTGAGGCAATTATATAAATTAAGCTACAGTTTTCTACTTTCTGTTGAAAAAGCAGATATAGTTTTTATTAAAAAAGCTTTTTTCTAGGAAAGGTTCTATGTACATTCAAATAGAGCCCTAAAGCTCTTTATTAAACCTTATAAAGTCTTTGAAAATAATATTAATATTGTAATATAATCCTAAAAATAAAATCTGCCCTTTCCTTTTTCATCAAAAGCGGTAAGTAAATTACCGTATATCGCTTATATAAAGGGGAAAATGCAATGCTTAAAGAATTCAAAGAATTTGCCCTAAAAGGTAATATGATTGATCTTGCTATCGGTGTGATTATAGGGGGTGCTTTTGGTAGCTTGGTCAACTCAATTGTCAATGATATTTTTATGCCAATCATTGGGCTGATTACAGGTGGGATTGATTTTTCTAATATGTTTATTCAACTTGCTGGCGAAAAACAAGCAACATTGAGTGCCGCCAAAGCAGCTGGAGCAACCATTAGCTATGGACACTTTATTACTTTACTTATCAATTTTCTCATTATTGCTTGGGTTCTTTTTTTATTCGTTAAGGCTATGAATAAAATTCGTAGAAAAGAAGAAGAAAGCCCCAAAAAAACGTCTTCAGAAGAACAACTTTTAACAGAAATTAGAGATCTTTTGGCTAAGAAAAAATAATTTTATGCAAGATTTACATCATGGAACACGAGGAAAAAACATTTCCACAGTTGTTCCATGATTGGGTTTTGAGAACAGTAAAAATTGTCCCCCTCTTTCTTCCACCATTGCTTTACACATTGGGAGGCCTAAACCTGTTCCCATAAAAGCGCTATCACCAGATCGTCCATCTTTGCGCTCTACTTGACCATAAGGTTGCAGTGCCTGTATAATCTCTTCTTCGTTCATCCCTATACCATTATCACTCACTGAAATTTTTACACGTTCTTTTCTATAAGAAACGTGAACAATAATCTGTCCACCCAAAGGTGTAAAACGAATAGCATTGGAAAGAAGATTCCATATAATCTGGCGAAACACTTGTTGTGATACAGGAATAAATGGAACGTGAGGTGGAGCAACAATACGCATGATAATGCCGTTCTGATTGGCTTGAGTTTCAAGAAAAGCTATCGTCGCACGTAAACAAGATATTACATCAAATGTTTCAGAAATAAGGGAAGAATCAATCTGGTTATCGGAACCAGAATAATTTATCTTCGAGCACTCTAGTAATTGATTAATCAGCAATAATATATGTTTTCCAGAGGAAATAATATCGCGTAAATATCCATGATAGCGCTCATTTTCTATCGAACCAAAACGGCCTTCTCTCATAATTTCTGCAAAACCAATAAGAGCATTCAAAGGTGTTCGTATTTCATGAACAACTCCAACGATTTTATCCTCTTCTGCTTTTTTTCTCCTGATGGAACTGTTTGTGTCCTATCACGCAACATAACAGCATAATTGCCTTGCTTTACCAAAAATACAATCGTTATCAAAACGGTTATATTTTTATGATTTTTTGTCATTAAATCAGCGGTTTCACTGCGATTTAAAACCTGATTTTTTTCCTCCATACGGATTGATTTAAAATACTTTTCAACCAAAAGTCGGCTTTGCAAAGTAAATAATGAAGAGAATGGTTGTCCTCGTAGTTCATTTATTTCATAACCCATTAATGCTAAGGCTGCCCTACTCGCTGATTGAACAAAGCCCTCTTCATCCAACCATAAAACACCATCTGTTGCTGTATCCAACAATGATAAAACTGCAGCGGGCTCTTTTACGAGAGCTTGTTCTATAGCATTTACCGGCAATGTTTGTGCATATGGTAACTGAATAGCTGTTTCTTCAACTAAATTTTCTTCTTTTACCGATGAATTCAATTCATCACGCAATTGCTCTGCAATTTCACGAAAAGCTGAGCGTTCTATCTCCGTAAGACATAGCATTTCTGTTTCTAGCTTTTCATTTCTTTTTTCTTGGACTTTTTTTTGTATTTTTAAAACACCAAAGCCACGAAACCCCTTAAGCTGCTTTTTAACATCAAAAATTGGCAAAGCCGACAATTCAACATCAAGCCATTGTAAGCAACCATCAACAGGCCATTGAACAATCTCTTTACTCCAAGGCATAGCCGCTTCAATAAAACGACTGAGAACCAGATATCGATCATCATTAAATTGATGAGCAAGCTCATGAAAACTACACCCTAAAATAGAAGAAGAGAGAGGACCAACAACTTCAGCTAGCTCTTTTGAGACTTCACAAAACAAACCATTGTGATCGATTTCCCACGTAAAAGGCCGTGGCAAAAGCTCTGGTGTAAAACGAAAAGCTTCTTGCTGACATTTTAATTCATTTGTATTTAACTTTAACTCATCTGCTTTTAATGGCATAACTAAAACTAAAAAGTGTTGAATTTACTCTCAAATGAATAATGCTAATTTGTTTACAATTATCTATTCTGGTTAAAATAACTTGATATCTCATATCAATTGTCTGTAGCAAAATTTTGACTGTTTCATCAACAAAACAAGAATAAAAAGAAGCTTCCAGCTCTTGTTGCTTATTCACCCATTATGTAATAAATCTTGTTACAATAATGGTAACATCTCCCTCGCATAAATAGTACTCAAAAAGAATACACTTATTTTACACATTCATGCGCCTTTTTTGAAAAGATATCTCCCAAGATCCCCAAGCTTATTTTACGACGTCATCTGTAAATGGTGTAATGTAAAAGTCCCTATAGAGGATATCAAGGCATTGTGCATTACCATTTTTATACTTATAAAAGAGCTGGTTAGCACCATCATTATACTAATTTCAGCCCCTAATGTTATCAATAGTTCTCGGCATTTGAAGGCGTTCATAAGCAGCCTTTTTATTTTTTAACTTTTTTACTCCTACATTATTATGATACGCAAGAAAACGGTTTTAATTGTTTCAACAGAAACAGATTTGAAATGAGAAAATCTTACAATGTTTGAGACTTTTATTCACTGTGAATAATGATAAATTACTATAAATCAATATACTGCATTATCAAAATCTCTTTTTCAAATAAAGCTTCTCGTAAGAACATCTTTCTTGAGCCAATAATATCAAATGATAATAAATTCAGCGTGACGCTTTAAAGTATCCTATGCAACAGAACTTGCATATTGGGCATTTTTCTTATGATGCTCTCAATAATCTCCCAAAGATCTTTCTTTCATTAGAATCGCTACAAAAGAAAAAACAAAAAATATGCCACCGCACTATTTTATTAAAAAATTTCTCTGTAAAAAAGAGAACACAAATTATCTGTTTTCATATAAAGATTTGTTTAATTTCTTTATATTCCAGATCATTTAGAAATGTTAAAAACATCTCATAATCTCCTTTGATATCAGCTTGTTTACCTCATCAGAAGTCTTAATACAAAAGATCGCTTTTGCTTTATTACTCTCCATTTAAATTTTTAATATTATATAAAAAAATAAAACAAGCACATTTAAATAATAACTGTCAGATATTTAAAAAATTGCATATTTTTAAATGCGTTTGTTTATTTTCCTTCATTGAGTAAAATTTCACGTTTTCCAACATGATTAGCGGCTCCAACAATGCCTTTTTCTTCCATTCGCTCGACGAGAGAAGCTGCTTTATTATAGCCGATTGAAAGTCGGCGCTGAATATAAGATGTTGAACATTTTTTATCACGCATAACAATTTTTACAGCTTGGTTATAAAGTTCCTCACCCTCTTCATCAAAATTTTCTTCCTCAGAAATTTCAGCAGCTGAATCAGCAGAAGTATCCTCTTTGTTATCGTCTTCATTATCTGTTACCGTTGCTAAATAATCAGGTTTTCCTTGCATTTTAAGATGTGCAACGATGGATTCAACTTCTTCATCTGAGACAAAAGGTCCATGAACGCGCACAATGCGTCCACCACCTGCCATATGAAGCATATCCCCCTGACCTAAAAGCGTTTCAGCACCTTGTTCACCCAAGATCGTACGACTATCAATTTTTGATGTTACTTGAAAAGAAATGCGGGTAGGAAAGTTCGCTTTAATTGTACCTGTGATAACATCAACAGAAGGACGTTGTGTTGCCATAATAAGATGAATACCTGCCGCACGCGCCATTTGCGCTAAGCGCTGAATGGCATTCTCTATCTCTTTCCCTGCCACCATCATAAGATCAGCCATCTCATCAACAATCACAACAATATAAGGAAGCTGCGTGAGATCCATGGCTTCTTCATGATAAAGCATTTCCCCTGTTTCCTTATCAAAACCCGACTGAACAGTACACATGATTGTTTCGCCTTTTTGAGCTGCAAGTGCAACGCGTGCATTAAAACCATCAATATTACGCACACCCAACTTAGCCATTTTGCGATAACGCTCTTCCATTTCACGAACCGCCCATTTTAAAGCTGTTACTGCTTTTTTGGGATCTGTGACAACGGGTGTTAAAAGATGTGGAATGCCATCATAAACAGAAAGCTCTAACATTTTAGGATCAACCATGATCAAACGACATTGCTTTGGTGTCATACGATAAAGAATCGACAAAATCATTGTATTAATTGCAACAGACTTGCCTGATCCTGTTGTTCCTGCAACCAATAAATGAGGCATTTTTGCTAATTCTGCAATGACCGGTTCACCATTAATCCCCTTCCCCAAAGCAAGAGCAAGTTTAAATTCACTTTCACGAAAAGAACGTGTTTGGATTAATTCTCGTAAATAAACGGTTTCACGAACCGCATTGGGTAACTCAATCCCGATAACATTACGTCCAGGAATGACAGCAACGCGTGTAGAAATAGCAGACATAGAACGCGCAATATCATCAGAAAGATTAATAACGCGCGATGACTTTACACCCGCAGCAGGCTCAAATTCATACATTGTAACCACTGGCCCTGGATGTACATGGATAACTTCACCCTTAATACCAAAATCTTCCAAAACACTTTCCAAAAGTCCAGCACCACGTTCTAATGTTTCCTGAGGAATCATCGTACCTTCATGAAAAACAGGTTTCTGTAATAAACTGACCGGAGGAAACTCATAAACATCACAGTCAACAGAGTGCATATTTTGCACAAAAGCAGAATCATAATTACCTAATGGCATACGAGTAGATTGCAATGTTTTAGTTTTACTGTTTGCTTGCATCACAGAAAAATCTTTTGAATTCTTTTTGACGGCTTTGTTTATACAATCAACAGTATTATTGGCGACAATATTATTGGTATTTTCAGTCTCTATACTCGCCCCTGCATCACTTAACGCCCCTGTATTACTTAACGTATGAGCAAAATCTTCAACAGAAAGCTTAGAATGACACTCTTTAGTAGTATCATTATTTGTATGCATTAAATCAGAAATTTTCTCAACACCTCGCATCCTTTCCGCTGGAGATTCTGATGTAATTGAATCATAGAGTTGTGGAAAGCGGTATTCAAGAACACGGTAAAGAGCCGTTATTGACTCATCAAAGGCTGTGGGAATATCCGGTGTAATTTCATTTGTCGTATCAATTGATGTTCCATCCTCTTTTGATGTTTGAGTCTCCACATGTTCAAATATCAAAGATTCACACTCAAAAAAAGCATCGTCGGAAAGATGCAACGCAGGTTTTATTTTTTGTAGCACATTTTCCACTTGTAATTTATGTTCTTGTTTATCCTCCTCAAGTGGAATATTTGCTGACGGCATATGAGTAGTTTGACGTGACAACTGCTTCAAAACCGTTGAATGACAAACTGATGTTTTATTCTCTATTGATTGAGGATTAATGACTTTTTTTGTCGAAAGAATATTTGTTGTTTTCTTGTTACAACGTACAATATCTGTATCTGTAATTTTTTTTTGATCTTGCTTCGTAAAAATTTTAAACTGTTTTGCAAAAACTGGATCTGTTTCTATACCACGACGCAAAATCTCAACTTCTGGGGTTCTCGTGAAACGGACGTTTTTTCCGAGGGCAAATGCTTTTTTCCACACTTCCGGATAAGGAAATATCTCAGTAATCTTAACAGATAAATCTTCTCTTGATGCACCTTTTGTACCATCATCAGAAAAAGAAGACGTAGAAATAGATTTTGTTTTCGAATTATGCATGGCACCCAACAAATTTATAGCAATGAGAAAAATAACCTTTTCAAAAAGAATTCGTAGAAACTATCATACGAAGGTTAATAACCTTTTGCTGATGGTTACTTTTTAATGAAAAAAATAGTGCCATAATGCATATTCATAATCTGCCTTTTGCATATTTACGATATAAATTGCCTAGTTTATGGTGTCATAGAGCGCGTATTTCATTTGTTTTGAAGAAAACTTCATGATAAAAAAACTTCAAGAAAATTGTCTATGCCTCTCTTTCTCTCCCTTTTCATAAAAGAAACTAGTCTCAATAATACAATAAGCATTGCTCTATTGAACTCTCCATGCTCAATTATCACGATATAATCTAATTTCTCACGTTTTTATAAGATTATCCTTGTTATCCTCGTTTAAAAAGGCTTAGACTAAGACAATCATAATGACATAAATATAAATAGAAAAAAGGGAGTGAATTATGTTTAATAAACGGAAATTTTATATCAATGGTCTATGGGATGAGCCAAGCACTCCTCACGATTTTGACGTCATTAATCCATCAACAGAGGAGGCTTGTGCTGTCATTAGCCTTGGAAGTACAAAAGATGCCGATAAAGCAATTAATGCGGCTAAAGAAGCCTTTCAAAAATGGAAAACAACATCACCAAATGAGCGTCTTGGATTTGTTGAAAAAATTCTAGAGATCTACGAAAAACGTTCCAAAGACATGGCAAAAACCATTTCAATGGAAATGGGAGCACCAATTGATATGGCGCTTAATGCGCAAACTGCAACCGGAAGTTCCCATATTCGCAATTTTATCGAAGCTTATAAAGAGTTTTCGTTCCAAGAAACTTTAATAAAGGGAAATGAGCAAGCAATCCTTCACTACGATCCTATCGGCGTCGTAGGATTAATTACGCCATGGAATTGGCCCATGAATCAAGTAACTCTTAAAGTTATTCCTGCTCTCTTGGCTGGCTGTACCATGGTGTTAAAGCCCTCTGAAATTGCGCCTCTTTCTGCTATGCTTTTTGCTGAATTTTTAGATGAAGCCGCACTTCCAGCCGGTGTTTTTAATTTAATCAATGGTGATGGAGCGACTGTCGGCTCTTACCTCTCTGCACATTCAGATTTAGAAATGATCAGCTTTACTGGTTCAACTAGAGCAGGAAAAGATATTTCTAAAAATGCCAGCGCTACTTTAAAAAGAGTCTGTCTGGAACTTGGGGGAAAAGGAGCGAATATTATCTTTGCTGATGCCGACTCAGATGCTGTTCAACGTGGTGCACGACATTGCTTTTATAATAGTGGACAAAGTTGTAATGCACCAACTCGTATGCTTGTGGAACAGAGCATCTATGACAAAGCCGTGAAAATAGCCAAAGATATTGCAGAAACAACAAAAGTAGGACCAAACTGCCAAGAAGGAAATCATATTGGGCCCGTTGTTTCAAAAAAACAATATGATAAAATTCAAGATCTTATCCAATCGGGAATTGATGAAGGTGCAACTCTTGTTGCAGGCGGGACTGGTTTACCGAAAGGAATGGAACGCGGTTATTATGTCCGTCCAACAGTCTTTGCTGATGTAAAACCTCATATGCGTATTTTTAAAGAAGAAATCTTTGGTCCAGTTCTCTCGATTCTTTCTTTTAGTACAGAAGAAGAAGCCGTCGCTTTAGCGAATGAGACTGAGTATGGTCTTACAAACTATATTCAATCGCAAGATCGCAACAAATATCGTCGTATTGCGGCACAAGTACGCTCTGGTATGGTAGAAGTTAATGGATATGGATTACCCAGTGGAAGCTACTTTGGAGGTGTAAAATTTTCTGGGCGCGCTCGTGAAGGAGGACATTGGGGAATTAAAGAATTTCTCGATAGTAAAGCAATTTCGTACTGGTAAAATCTTATTAAAAACTTAATAGGAATCGTATGGTAATACAGAAAATAACGGATGAAGGTGCTCTTGGGCAACGTCTTGATCAGTGGCTCGCAAAACAATATCATGATGTGCTCTCACGTTCGCGTTTGCAAACTCTCATCCGTGAAGGCTGTCTTAAAATTGATGGTCAATTCATAAAGGAACCCAAAATAAAATTAAAACCTAACCAAATAATTGAATTGGAAATGCCGGACCTTCGTGATGCAGAACCTAGCGCTGAAGCCATTGCATTGGACATTCTTTTTGAAGATGATCATGTCATTGTTATTAACAAACCAGCCGGTCTTGTTGTTCATCCTGGGAATGGCAATTGGACCGGTACATTGGTTAATGCCCTTATTTACCACTGTGGGAATAGTTTATCTGGTATAGGTGGTGTTAAACGCCCTGGTATTGTCCATCGTCTTGATAAAAATACAAGCGGTGTCATGGTTGTTGCAAAAAATGATCTAGCTCATAAAAGTCTCAGTGCTCAATTTTCTGATCATGGACGTACCTGCGCATTAGATCGACGCTACCATGCCTTGATTTGGGGAACACCTCAGCGCAATGTCTGGACAATTGATGCATCACTTGGCCGTTCGCCCCATAACCGGACAAAGCAAGCTGTCATCCATAACCAAAACCCTTATGCTCGTCATGCTGTTACACATGTTTTTCTGCTTGAAAAATATGGCTCTCATGCAGACTCAACATCTTTTGCTAGCCTTCTGGAATGTCGCTTGGAAACTGGACGCACCCATCAAATCCGTGTTCATATGACTCATATTGGGCATCCACTCATAGGCGATACAGTTTATGGAAACGCTTTTAAAACAAAATCAAACACATTCAACTCCACTATTAGAAATGCAATCGATCAATTCAACCGACATGCACTCCATGCTGCAAGTCTTACTTTTGAACATCCTTCTACCGGTAAAGTTATGTCGTTTTCCGCACCACTGCCTCAAGATATGGCTAAACTTATTAAACTTTTTAAAAAAATGAATTGAAACTTTTCCCCTTCTCAAGATTTCACAATAAAATATCTTTTTTTGAACAAAATTGAAAAATATGCTAGAGTGAGGTTATGAGGATAGTTAGCTATCTAAAACATAGAATTTGCCTTATCAGGGAATTCAAACAAAAGGAGGGTGCTATATGGCCCATATGAATTTATTATCAGTAATGACAGGTGATGGTGGTTTAAACCGTTACTTGGAAGAAGTGCGTCGTTTTCCAATGCTTGAGCCAAAAGAAGAATATATGTTAGCTCAGCGTTACCGTGAGCATAATGATCTAAAAGCTGCGCATAGGCTAGTAACCAGCCATTTGCGTCTCGTAGCTAAAATCGCGATGGGATATCGGGGCTACGGACTTCCCATTGGGGAAGTCATTTCAGAAGGCAATGTTGGACTCATGCAAGCTGTTAAACGTTTCGAACCAGAGCGGGGTTTTCGTCTTGCAACCTATGCAATATGGTGGATTAAAGCATCAATCCAAGAATATGTATTGCGCTCTTGGAGTTTGGTGAAAATGGGGACAACAGCTAATCAAAAGCGTTTGTTTTTCAACCTTCGTAAGTTAAAAAGTAAACTTCAAGCACTTGATAGTGGCGATCTCAATGCAGAACAAGTGAAAAAAATTGCAATCCAGTTGAATGTCACAGAAGATGAAGTTGTATCAATGAATCGTAGGCTTGGTGGTGACACTTCACTCAACGCACCAATTCGAACAAAAGAAGGGGAAAACAGTGAGTTGCAAGATTGGTTGGTGGATGAATCTAACGATCAAGAACAAATTTTAATTGAAAAAAGTGAATTAGAAAATCGCCGTTCCATGCTCATAAATGCCATGGACAATCTCAATGAACGCGAAAAGCGTATATTTAAAGCGCGTCGTTTAAACGATGTACCACTAACCCTAGAAGAACTCTCTGGTGAATTTAATATTAGTCGAGAACGAGTAAGACAAATTGAAATGCGTGCATTTGAAAAAGTGCAAAACTCTATCAAAGATTCTACTTTATCTCAAAGTCAAGTATAAAACCTAGAGTTAAGTATAAAGCCAATGGTTTGCACATTCTTTAAATGTGAAAATGAAAAAAAGCATGCCTTGGCTTTATACTTGTAAATTAGCCTATAGAATTCTTTAAGTTATTGATATGTAAAGCTTTATTGAATATATTTGGTATATAATTGATAAAGACGGTCGTAGAAAATTCTTCACAGCCGTTTATTTTTTTGCATCTATGTTTTATTTTGTTGACCAAGAACTGTTAACTTATCTTGTTGTGCAAGCCATTGTCCAATAACTTCATTAAAAATAGACTTACCTGTTGGTCCTTTTGCAAAGGTTAATTCACTTATACGCCCGTTTTTATCCGTTAACACCAAACGCATCCAATCTAATTCTCGCATCAATTGTAAATTTCGATCAAGAAATGGATGATTTCCACTCAATGCGACAAGAAAAAAGTCATCGTTAATCTTTGCAGCAATGGTTCTTGTTAAAGCCTGTCCAATGGATTGTTCACTTGCTTTAAAGGTTAATGCTTGAACATTGCTTATAGCTTTACCTGAAAATTTATCCGAAAGAATAAAAATAAGGTCCATAATATATGAAGCAGGAAATGACTGATCGGTATTACGACGTAAAATTAACCGTAATGATATCCCTTCATCAGGAATTGTTATATCACCTTGTATAGTTGTTTCTTCTGGAGACCCCTTCACTTGAGACTCTTTTATAAGTGTCCAGCGAGCACTTCCCGTTGCTATCTTTTCTGCATCATAATTTGTACGTGCTTGATAGAAAACAGCTTCACCTGATGTTTCAAGCGATTGCAAATTGCTATCAACAACTGTTGAGAATACTTCTTCATCCGAAGAATCTATCGCTTGTTTTAAACCAACATCAATTTCACTTCCATCCTCTAATAAGCGTTGTGTTAACTTTCTCTTAATTGGAAATGCCTTTGGTACTCTGTGAGAAGCTTGAAGATTTTCTTCTAAAAACTGATGATCATTTGATACAAATACACGCTCACCAACAAAAAAAAATACCAACAAGTAAAACAACAAAACTAACAACAGAAACAGCACTTATCACAATACGCCTTTGCACTAACGATTTATTAGCACGACGTAAAGCCTGAGAAAAAATGTGCGAAACAATATGCGGATTATCTTCCTGCGAAGGAGAAATCTTTAACACACTGCTATTAACATGCTGAGAAGGCACATCAGCCTCCATATTAACAGGCTCTGCATCTGGTATATCTGATACACAAAGCTCAACAAATACCTTGTTATCCTTTGAACGTGTAACAAAATCTTGCTTTCTTTTTATGTTTACCTCTGACAATTCATTATTCTTTGGTAATATAGTTTTTTTTGTATATTTCTTATCTTCATTTATATTTGTGGGATTCCAACCAATAACTGAAGAAAGCCGTTTCTTTTCAACTGCTAAATATTCTCCTTCAACAGTTGCAATAGAACTTTGAAGAATCTTTCTTTGTTCATCCGCTATTGCTTGTGGTATTTTTGCTGTTACAAATTGATGTTCTAGTGTTTCGGTAGCCCGCTTATAAATCCGCTTACGCACTTGTGGTGTAATATTATTTTGTGCATTAATTGTCTTTTTTAAGATTCCAACGAAATCTACCATTTCCTCTATAATCTCTCTTAAACTGAGAAAAAATCAATAGTAAAGCCAAAAAACTTTATTTTAGCCTTCTAAATTGGTTGCCATTTAATATTGGTACAACTATTGCAATAATGTAAAATGAATATGAAAAATAAACAATGCTATTTTGCACCTTTCTTTTACGTGCTCTTAAAAACTTTTTTTGTAAAAAGATACAAAAACGAACAGAGAACATATATAGAAATCTAAAAACAATAATCAATTAACAAAGGGATCCGTAATAAGAATAGTATCTTCACGCTCTGGACTTGTGGATAATAAAGCCACTTTTGTATTAATCAGTTCTTCAATATAGCGTATATATTTAATAGCCTGCACTGGTAAATCTTCCCACCTCAATGCATGTGCTGTTTCTTCCTTCCAACCTTCTAATGTTGCATAAATAGGCTTCACCCGATCCTGAGCTCCCATGGAAGAAGGTAAATAATCAATCCTTTTACCATCAAGCTCATAACCAATACAAATTTTTATTTCATCCAAACCATCTAAAACATCAAGTTTTGTCAATGCTATACCTTGAACACCGCAAATTGTTACCATCTGACGTACTAAGACAGCATCAAACCAACCACATCGACGCTTTCGACCCGTTACAACACCAAATTCATGTCCACGCACTCCCAGAAATTCACCAATATCATTTATCTGCTCTGTCGGGAACGGCCCTTCTCCAACGCGTGTAGTATAAGCTTTTGCAATACCCAAAACATAATGGATTGCATCAGGTCCCATCCCCGAACCTGTACATGCTTGCCCAGCAACTGTATTAGATGACGTTACATAAGGATAAGTTCCAAAATCATTATCTAATAAAGCACCTTGCGCACCTTCAAAAAGAATGTGTTTCCCTCCTCGATAACCTTCATCTAAAAGACGCCACGTACAATCCATAAAGGGCAAAATTTTATCCGCAACTTGCATCAATTCATCATAAAGTGCTCGAGAATCAATCTCTGCAACACCCATCCCACGACGCAAAGCATTATGATGCCTCAAAAGCCGCTCAATCTTAGCCATAAGTGTATCTTTTTCTGCTAAATCCATCACTCGGATAGCACGACGTCCCACCTTATCTTCATAAGCCGGTCCAATACCGCGCTTTGTTGTACCAATCTTTAAACCAGATAAACCGCTTTCTCGAATTGCATCAAGATCACGATGCAAAGAAAGAATCAAAGGAGCATTTTCAGCAATACGCAAAATTTCTGGTGTGATTTTTACACCCTGATTACATAGTTTTTTTACTTCTGCAACAAAATGATGAGGGTCAACAACAACACCATTACCAATAATTGATAACTTGCCACGCACTAAACCAGACGGTAAAAGTGATAATTTATAACTGACTCCATCAACAACCAATGTATGGCCAGCATTATGCCCCCCCTGATATCTCACCACGATATCTGCTCGCTCAGACAACCAATCTACAATTTTACCTTTGCCTTCATCACCCCATTGTGTACCGACAACAACTACATTGGCCATAACTTTCTCCGTCGTGTTTGGTCAAAGAAACCAGCATTCAAAAACAAACTCTTCTTTATAACGAAACCTTAGAGCAAGTGCGACTCCTCATTTCAGATTTTTCTCAATCTTCAAGTGATTAAATTTTCAAATTTATGATAATAAAGATAAGCAAATACCCAAATATTTTAAATCTGTCATTTTCGCTACAAAAAGTAAAAACATTAGAGATTTTAATTTGTGCGTATCCAACACCTGACAAAGCATTCATTCCCCGTCTTAATCTTTTACAATTCATGTAATATTTAGAGGCTGTTTGTCTGATACAAGAATACGAAAGATCATCATAATCTCTCGTATCCTTTTTTGTTTAAAAACACGTTGTGAAAATCAACAGTAATTATTTAAAGCTGTGCTTTTTCAACTTGGAACGCCCACTCAAGCCATTGTGTTAAAATTTCAAGATCGGAAGCCTCAATTGTTATACCCGCCCAAATTCGAAGCCCAGGAGGAGCATCGCGATACGAACCGATATCATAAGCAACCCCTTCCTCATCAAGACGCTTCACAACCGCTTTTATAAAAGATACTCGCTTTTCCGTATCCAAAGCAGTAATCACTGGATCCACAATATCTAAACAAATAGCGGTGTTAGAACGCACTTCAGGATCTTTTGCCAAATATTCTAACCATGGCGTTTTGCGAACAAAAGCATCAAGTACAGAAAAATTTTTCTCAACCCTTGCTCTTAATGCCGCTGCACCTCCTAGAGATTTTGCCCACTTCAACCCATCAAGAAAATCCTCAACACAAAGCATAGAAGGTGTATTGATGATCTTTCCTTTAAAAATATCTTCGTTCAATTTTCCATTTTTTGTCATATAGAAAAGTTGGGGCATAGGCCAAGCTGGAACATGATTCTCAAGCCTCTCAACAGCACGAGGACTTAAAATCACCATACCATGTGCAGCCTCACCTCCCAAAACTTTCTGCCATGAAAAAGTAACAACATCTAATTTTGAAAAATCAAGATATTGCGCAAAAGCTGCCGATGTTGCATCACAAATGGTCAATCCAGCCCGCTTATGCGGAATGAAATCCGCATTAGGAATACGCACACCAGAAGTTGTCCCATTCCATGTAAAAACAACATCCCGATCAAAGTCAAGTTGTGTTAAATCTGGTATTTCACCATAAGGAGCTTCAAAACGACGCACATCAGAAAGCTTTAATTGCTCGACAACATCTTTATTCCACCCAAACCCAAAACTTTCCCACGCTGCCATATCAATGCCACGCTCACCTAATAGAGACCATAGAGCAGCCTCAACAGCACCGGTATCTGATCCTGGCATAATTCCTATACGATGATCAGAAGGAACCTCAAGAATCTCACGGGTTAAATTAACAACTTCAGCAAGTTTTAATTCTGCTTCTCTAGATCTATGTGAACGCCCAACTAATGCATTTTTAAGAACATCAAGAGTCCAACCAGGCCGTTTGCTACAAGGGCCTGAAGAAAAATTAGTATTATTGGGACGATTACTTGGTTTTTGTAACATTATCATTATTTCTCCCCTTTTAGATGTTTTTCTTTCTTTATAAAGAAAAACAAATTATTATAAAGACTAATCAATAATCTTTTTAGAAAAAAGTCAAAAATGTTGTCTCTTATTTCGTATGCTTAAAATTTAGGGAAACTTTATAAAAAAATCTTTCTTAATCATTCTTCTCGATTGATTCTCTTAACTTTTTTTCGTATCACCACCACGATAAGACAGCATTCTAATAACAATACACTAAAGTGTCCAATATACCTATCAAATTTATTTTATGATAAAGATTCATTGATAACGCTCTAGAATAGGGAGATAAACTTATTAAAAAATCAATTATTTTTCTTTTGATGACTGGACAGAGAAAATTTTAATGTTATAACCGCAAACGCTTTATATTTTTTATGAAGCATGCCCAGATAGCTCAGTTGGTAGAGCAGCGGACTGAAAATCCGCGTGTCCGTGGTTCGAATCCGCGTCTGGGCACCACTTTTTGTGTTTAAAATATTGAAATATACAGTTTTTTTCTTTAAATAACCATTTTTAGACCACCTTCTACAGTTTATATAATTTTATCTAATTTGCTCCTTATTTTTCTTTGGAGTGAAGGCTAAGATCTTTTTCTTTCTCCACCTCACTGCTCTCCCTAGCTTATATGGCTCCGGAAACAAACCCTGAAGCACCCAATTGCGAATCGTTGTTGTGGATACACTAAAAAGCTGTGCACACTCACGTGTCGTTACATATCTATCTCCATCATCAAATATCATCTCATTACCTTTCTCTTTTTTATGTTACTTAATCCCCTCCTCGTCCTATAGGACGAGGAGATGAAATCAATTGTTTAAAACTAAGCCGCTTTCGTGACGGGCTTCTGCAAACTCGGATCATAAGCTCGCAACAAAGAATCCATTCTATGGGGCAGCTCTGAATCTCCAAAATCCGTTAAAACTGCTAGAATCTTTGTAATATTTGGAATTTCATCTTGAAGTTTTAAAATCAAAGCTTTTTCTACTATGCTCATGATGTCAACCAAGTCACTACAGTCTTTGTCATCTACGTATTCACAATTGATAAACTGAGACAACGCTATCCACAAATCACATAAAAAGTCGATACTGGTATTCATTGCACACCCCCAAAGATTTGTTCTCTCAAACAAGCCAATCCTCTGGATGTGATTTTTGTTGAAGGGAGTACCTTTTCTGTACCATCTGGTCTTTGGATAGTGATAGCAGGACAGTCCATGAAACCTTTTTTGATTTTATCCTGATAAGGTAACAGAGGCGCCCCTGGAGCCCGTCGATACACCCAATCATGTTTACGCAAGTAATTGGTTAAGTCCTTTGGGCGCACCTCCAACATCTTCGCTGCTTCGATAAGACCGAATAAAACATCAGAGCGTTTTAAACCTTCCAAAGCTTCTGCTTTAGGCTTGAGTGTACTCACCTCATTTCTTAAGTCTTCTAATTGATTGATACTCTCTAAAAGGAGCTGTTTAATCGTAAGAGGATTTTCCAAAGCATTGGCAAGATTTATTTGTGGTGTTGCTACTTGTCTTTCCAATTCTTGCCAGCGGTCAATAATCTTTGCTCGTAAAGCAGTGCTGTAACCCGAAACAAGAATTAAACACTCACGTTTGGGAAGATTGTAGCAAGGAAGAGTACGACCTATTGAATCTCTGTAGAATCCTGCAAATTCACTCAGCTCAATTTTGAGCTCAGTGAGTATTTGCCGAATATCCCGCATAACATTCCGATGTTCTTTACCACATAATTCTGCAATTTCACGACTCGACATAGTCTGAGTGGTAGCACTATTAGCAGTGCTTTCTTTAATTTCTATAAGTGTGTTCACTGTGAACTCCTTGGTAATAGAGGTTTTCTATTGACACTCTAAAAGAGTGCCGGGTGCTAGAAAACACGGTACCAAGTCCGTCGTCACACCTTTCCCGTGAGGGTATTGTATAGTGTAACTACACCCGACAAGACCGTTATATGCTACAGCATATAATGAGTCAAAATCTTTAATGTTCAGAAGACTGATTATTTCGGCAACCAATCCGCTTGGTATTTTAAGGTGTTTTCTAGGCACCTGATTCGGTAATAGACATACTGATAGTATTTTGTCAAATAAAAAATTAAAAAATCGGCGCTTATAAACTATATCGATTTTATCAGTAAATTCGTATTTCTTTTCCATAATTGTTGCTTTTAATGCATGCTTTGTCTTTTAAGCTCTTGAGACAGCACACCAATTCCTTTTGCTGTGATTTTTGCGCAAGGAATGACCTTTTCTATTCCACTTGCGGTTTGAAATGTGATGGTTGGACAATCCATAAGTTTCTTTTGGATTTTGTCTTGATAAGGAAGCAAATTTCCACCTGCTGCTCGTCTGTAAACCCAACCTTTTTGCTGTAAGAAGAGAATGAACTGTTTTGGTTGCATCTCGAGTATTTTAGCGGCTTCTGTAAGACCGAAGAGTCCATTATGACGCTGTAAGCTTTCAAGAGCCATTGCCTTTGGTTTTAAATTTGCAATAATGTTATCTTTTTGTTCATTTTCATTTTTGAGATACGTTAAAACACCAAGCATAACTTGAGGACTTGAATAGTCGATTTGTGGTGTTACTACTTGCTTTTCCAATTCTTGCCAACGGTCTATAATCCTAGCACGTAATGTCATGCTGTAACCAGAAACTAAAATGAGGCATTCGCGTTTAGGGAGGTTGTAACAGTTTTGGGGCTTACCCTGTTTATCTAAATAGGTGGATCCAAATTTGGATTGCCCCCCTTCAGGATATAATTCTCCTAACATTTGTCGAATATCACGCATAATATGCGCATGTTGCTTACCGCATAACTCTGCAATTTCACGACTAGACATCGTTTGAACTGTTGTGTTTTGAAAATTTCTTTCAGATGTTGTGATAAAATTATGCATGCTTCACTCCATTCGTTGTGACAACATTGTCATTGTGCTTGATTTGCTGTCTTAGATGTCTTAAGAAATCTTCTAATGTTTCAGGATTTGAATAATCGATTTTTGAATTTACTTTTTTTTCGCATTTCAGAAAATATTCACGCACTTGTTTACCTTTGAGACCAGGTTCACAAATGGCAATGTGTTTTGCTGTGTCTAAAGTGAGAGCATAATCTTTAAAAGGATTTCCACGTGAGGAGTTTGATAATTCTTTAGTAGAAAGTACAAAGTCGACATCTTCTCTAAAGCTAAGTTCTTTAATACAGTTTGTTATCCACTTTCTAAACTCGGTTTTTACCTCTAAAAAGGTATATAAATCACGAGCGCTAATAGTTTGAACCTTTTGATGCTGAATAATATTGTATTGAGTAGCAAGAAGCTTTTCCATTACGAACCTCATGTTGATGGGATTGATGAATGAAAGGGGGCGCTTTTAAATGCGCCCTTCAGAATTTAAAGCACATCACAAGGACGCAAACGGTGTTGTTGTTCGTAAGTACCGTAAATCTCATCATTATATTTTTCGTCTGCGATCTCGTCTAAAAGTTCTTGGTAAACATCACTTTCGCGTACAAAGTCATGAACCTCACTATCCTCATGGAGATGTTCGATATTTTCTTTTACATATGCTTCTGCAATCTCTTCAGAGATATCTTCACAATTATTCTCAGAAGGATTGATGCGAAAGATTTGGATTGCATCATCTACCTCATCAACAATGCTTAGAATTTGGCTTGCATCAAGTGGTCCAGACTCTGCAATGTGTTGATCTTTATCGTAGGCAACTAATAAAATTTCATTGGAATTTATAAGAATTGGCTTATCCATAATTTTTCCTCCCTAACGCCTCTTGGCGATTGTTTGTGCGTGGTTTATATAATTACTTATATAACTATAATTATAAAATAGCAAGCAAAAAATTATAAAAAGTTATATTTTTATAAAAAATATTATAATATCTTGCTGAATAAGAGGGGAGGATAATTAGCGATAAGTCCGAATCATCTTGCTGTAAGAACTTATTGGCAAAATAGCAAATATCTCTCCAACCCACACAATTTTAACATTCTTAATAGGTAAGGCATTCCAAGAAAGCAGATCTATTTCACCATTCATTCCCCTGCTAATCTGCTTTATATATCTTTTATTATCATGTGTTAAAATAACGGCTTCTTTGCCAAAAAAGGATTCTATTGTTTTAATTTGGCGCCGTCTTACGATAACCATATCTCCATCTTTATAGGCTGGAATCATAGAATCTCCTTTAACTTCAAAAGCAACCATATCATCAGGTAAAGCAAAAGGAATTTCTACTTGTTCAAGACCATCTTCAGGGATTTGTTCAAAACTTGGATCTATCTGTGTTCCTGTTCCAATATACCCCATAAGAGGAACAAAAGTTGTGAAGTGATTATCCCCTTTTAGTTCTTTATATAATTCTAAAATGGCATCTCGATTAGAGCCGCGTGGATCAGAATCTTTTAACCACTTAGACACTGAAGCTTGTGTTACGTTTAGCCGTTTGGCTACATCTTCTTGCGTTAAGTTAAACTCGGTCAAAATCTTTTTTAATGTGCTTATGATATTAGATTTATTACTCATACTTCTGCTTACCTTATTTTTTTATCGTTGATAAAGATAATTTTCATTGACTTTATATAACTATAATTATATGAATAAAATAAGACAAAGCTGTAATTGGAGCTTGTAAATGGATCAACGAGAAGATTTTAAGAATTTGACTAAGTCAATACGGGGCAAATTTAATTGGACACAATCAGAAATGGCGAAAATGCTTGGTGTAACTCAAGCAGCTGTTTGCAAGTGGGAAAAAAGAGGATCTATCTCCGTAATAAATTATCTCAAGCTGCAAAAGTTGAAGGATAGTTCTAGCCCTATGCCTGCTTTTACTACTTCTCCCACAGAAAAGAATGAACATCAACAGCATCATTCACATTCTTAAAGAAGAAAGATCAGAGATGATAGATGTCCTACAGATCACTATAAGCAAAGTCCAGTTGATTGATCTTGTTAATAAGATTGGACAGGAAACCATATATTATGGTCTCCGTTCGCCTGAAGATGCATGTTTTGAAATAAGGATAGATCCCTCATCAACAGGTTTTCTTGTCTATATGCTGCATAGTATCTTTGCGCGTGATGATAGAAAATATTTTCCGTTATTTCCGTACGATGATTTTAATCAATGGTTTTTATCTGTGTTTACGCAAGCTTTTACAACTTGGTTTGATAATTATTTTTCTCAAGAGTTGTCATCTTTTTATCGCTTAAATGAGCTGATCTTGTTTACAGCCTTAGTCAAAAGTAAGCTTGATTTCTTAAGGGATAAACTCATCGAAAAAAGAAAAGAAGAAATTGAATTAATAGATGATGCATGCAGTGTGTGTCTGAATCTGAGTTAATCCAATTTTTTAAAGTCTATGAGGTCGGTTTGTGTCGTTACAGTCATTGTTGTTTCTGGTTTCAATGGGGATGTATGAGTAATGATTAAAGTAACTTGGGCTTTTATATCTTCTTCACGCGCAGCTACAAAAATAAGGATTCCTGTGTACTTATCTTCTGAGGGAGCTATAGAAATATTAACATCGATTTCTTGTCCCGTTCGAAAATCCTTTGCTTTCTCACAGTATCCGGATGATATTGTGTGTGACGTTGGTCTGGCATCAGGATTAACATATGGTGATTGCATTTGCCGCAATCTTATTTCCGGTTTGTATCTAATGCCATATCCAAGAATAAAGCGAGAACCATCTTTTAGCTTTATATTTAAAACGTGGATGACAGTTTGTGCATTGTTTTTTATCTTTAAACAAAGAAGCGTCCACTTGCCTTTTGTTGGCAAGTGGGGTCCAGTTATATATATAGAAGGTGGCGTTCCTAAATCCTCTACTCTTTTGTTATCTAACAAAATTTTAATATGTTCTTCTGACCATTTGGCAAGATCTTTTGTCGATATTGCTTGCTCTTTAAGGACTATCGTCTGTTCTTGGCTTTCTGCAAATTGCTTGCTTATCCATTCTCTATCTTCTTCTCGTTTTTTTGCAGCTGTTTCTAAATCATCTTTGCGGATTTTAGCGGCTTCTTTACGGTCTTTATTTCTTAAAATAAGCGCTACTGAAAGAGATCCGATAAATGACAGGAAACCTGTAAGAAATATCTTTATCCATTCTTGTATCATAACTCCCCCCACTTTTTTAGAATCGTTGGGAGGATACTTTTTCAAAAACATTTTTTCAAGACAAGCAATCACAACACGTTCTGTCATAACACACATATAAATACGTAGAGCCTTAAGGGGGGATTATGATCACTAACGCACAAACCATTTTATATCTTGATCTAGGGACCAAGACAGGCTGGGCAATATGCGGTGCGGATGGTCACATAACAAGCGATACAGAAGATTTTCAATCACGCCGTTTTGAAGGCGGTGGTATGCGTTATTTACGCTTTAAACGGTGGCTTACTGAACTAAAGAGATCTGTTGATGAAATTGACGCGGTATATTTTGAAGAGGTGCGCCGGCATGTGGGTACAGACGCTTCTCATATTTACGGAGGCTTTCTAGCAACCTTAACAGCGTGGTGTGAACATCATCAGATACCATATGAAGGCATTCCTATTGCTACCATTAAGAAAGCAACGACAGGCAAAGGAAATGCTTCAAAAGAAGAAATGATTAAGGCGGTATGTGCAAAAGGACATGTGCCTAAAGATGACAACGAAGCAGATGCTTTAGCAATTTTATATTTAATGAAAGAAGGGGATATACATGTCCAGTAAAATACCATGGACGAGACTGTTTGCCGATAAATGGGCGGTGGTCGTCGATTATTTACCTCCTGTAGAAGGTAATATCTATATGAGATTGCGATTTCGCATGCTTCGTACTGGTGAACCTCTTTTTTGTAATATTAAAGTTTTATCTCATTACACTGGTTATTCAGTAAAGAAATTTGAGACAGCATTGAATGTTTTGCTAGAAGAGGGATACATCATTCGTTTAGAAGATGGTCGTTTATGGAATCTCGATGTTGAAGAAGAATTAAAAAATTGCAATGAGAATTTAAATAAACTTTCAGAAAAAGCTATAAAAGCTGCGAATACTAAGAGAAAAAAACATAAAGATGACTCATCAAAAGACCATGATGATGTCATGATGAAACACATTAACATAGACAATAACATATATAATAAAAAAACTAAAACTAACGTTTTAGCAAAAAAAGAAATTGGTTCTGAAAGTTTAGAAACAAACGAACAGGTTGACGAGCCAACAGAGGTTGCTGCTGTTGAGACCACATCAGAGCAAATCACAACGGGTGTAGACAACCAACCTCCCATTCACGAGCAAGAGAACGTTCCCAAAAAAGCAAAACGAGCGCAAGCTAATCGCGGTTGTCGATTGCCTACGGATTTTGAACCGGATTACGATTTTGCCATTGCAGAGGGCTTGCCTCCAGAGCGCGTGAAAGTCGAAATCGCAAAATTTCGAGATTATTGGCGTTCAAAAGCCGGAGCAAATGCAACCAAAACCGATTGGCAAGCAACATGGCGTAACTGGGTACGAAAGGCTATCGAGGTTTTAGAAAAAACAAAAAACACGAACAACAATGGTGGAAACAATGGAAATTACACTCAAAAGCAAAAAAGCATTGGGGAGCGTATCGCAGACAGTCTCCTTGATATCGGAAATCGAGGGTATTTTGAAACACATTCATGCGATGATACCTCCGAGCGGTCCGTTTGTTTTGAAGGATGGCAGCCAATTAACGAAACAGCAGGAATCGATTGCTTTAGAGGCTGGTGATCAATTGCAAGAGCTCTTCGCCGTGAAAGCAGGTAAAGAGGATATAGCAAAAGCTATTCGCATGCTGTCGTGTGGTTTGAAAATAGCACAACAATCAGACCATGAGGGAATGGCGTTGACCTATGGAATGGTTTTGGAAAATGTCTCTGCATGGTCACTGATGACAGTGGTCAAACGGATTTTATGTGATGAAATAAATTGTTTATCCGATACGTTTTTTCCGAGCACACGAGAACTTGTCAGGTTGTGTCGTGATTTAGAAAACGATCTTTTGAGAAAAGCCAATTTTGTACGCAATGCTGTTTTGAGATTCCGTGAAAAGGAGTTGAAAGAACAAGCAGGGAAAGAGCATTCAACGCCTATAACGCTTGTTCACAAGCAAGAGCTTGAAGAAACTTTAAATGGCATTGGTGGGATAATGAAACGCTTTGGTTCACAGCAAACTAGTGAAAAGTGCTGATCATTTTACGATTAGACGTACATTTAAATCGACAAAAAGGTACCGTACAAAGCGATTTAAAGATTTTACGATGAAAACCATATCTGTAATATAAAACGCTCTGTACGGTCAAATTTTAGGTAAATAGACCAATTGGTAAAATTATGGACTAAAAACATGAGAATATTAAAAGACCTGTTCTTAAAAAAGCGTAAACAACCAATGCAAAAAGAGTTTATTGCAACAGCTGTTGGTTATGTTCCTTGGGGGGACGGAGCAGAGGAGTATTTTTACAACCTCTACGAATATGAAGACGGCACAAGAGAGTGTGAAAAGTTTGATGGCGGCCAGTATTATACCACACCAGAAAATGCGGATTTTAGTACCAAAGCGCAAGTGAAAGCATGGGTTTACGGTGGTGGTATTCCGAAAAGCATTCTCAATTACGAACCTCTTATAGACGAGATCAATAAAGAGATCAAAAAATTACCGAAAACCACAGGAAATAAATATGTTTACAGATAAACAGCTAAGAGCCTTGTTTGGCATTATAACTTTTATATTTTTATGTTTTTTAGGAATTAAAAAAAATCCCTACTTTATTCAAAGTATTTTGATATTTGCATCTTTTGGTTTGATAATAGTAACAAATATTTTTGTAATTTTATGCAATTCTCATATTCCTTTTGAGTTGCAGAACAATCCAAAATACAAACGCAGCAACACAACAGGTTGGAAGACATTAACACGTGATTTACAACAGTATATGCACAGACTTTTAAAGCTAATAAGTTTAGCGCTTGTCGTTTTAATTTTTCCAAATAGTTATAAAGAAACTGTTTCTTTACCTTTCATTTCTAAGTACGTGGAGTATAAGCTTTCTTTTCCATTGGATACTGTACTTTGGTACTCAGATATTGCTCTTTGGTATTCTTTTTTAGTTTGTGTATTTTTCCTTATGTTACGTACACGCAGTTTAATAAATATATCTATTTACACACTACAGTGCTCAGTTAAAAAGCTATAGTAAAATTTCCGATTTTATAAAACTGTTCAGATTACGTTGTCTCTTCTCAACGTTCATAGATGAGATCAACAAGGAGATAAAAAACTATCGAAAGCAGTTTGATACTCTTTGTAGCAGGAAAGAGGTCAACGCATTGAACGAAGCATGGCGTCACGTAAAATTGCGTTAATCCGTGTTTGATATCCTTTCCCTTGACTTTTAAGCCACGCTAGAACGTCTGAATCCACACGTACTGTTGTGACAGTTTTGGTTGGTTTATAGAATGGATTGCGAACGGCGTTTTTCCAGAATGCATCATTGAGTGACGGAATATCACTATGATCAATTGCACTGTCCGGCATTGCAGCTAGCTTATCAACTTCAACTCTCTGTTTATCTGTCAAAGGTGATAAGTTACCTACATCAATTTCATAAAGAACTTTCTTCTTCATAACGTTTCCTTTCTTTCGAGTTAGCTCGCCGCGCTGAAATAATACGGATTACTTCTATACCATCTTTATCATCATGGACAGTATGCGCCACGAGCAGCAGTAAAAAACCATCCACAAGACCCAAAGTTTGCCAACGATATTCTCCGTTTTCAATACGGTCTTGTTTAACCATGGCGAACGGGTCTGCAAAAACACGAGCAGCAATTTCAAAACTGACACGGTGCTTTCTAAGATTACTTTTTGCTTTAGTTTCATCCCATTCAAATCTTATTTTCATATCTTATGTTAATACATTTATGTATGTATTTCAAGAGTTTTAAATGAACACTGAACTATTTATGTTTTTTTGCATATTAAATATAATTTTATATGTTAAAAAACAATAATATCATTTTGAAATAATTGAAAAAATAAGCAAATCATGCTAAGATTTTCTATGTATTAAAGTACAAGTTTAAGGTAAGAAAAAACATGCTAAATAAAGTGACATTAATCGGGCGTTTAGGTGCTGATCCCGAAAGCAAAACAATGAATTCTGGAGCAGAAATAGTCAATTTTAGTATAGCGACTTCTGAGAGCTATACAGATAAAA
>NZ_JBHIPR010000049.1:0-3323 GCF_042196145.1 Bartonella sp. AP258QHHD | reverse complement strand
TGTACCGTGGCTTGACTCTGGTCCATAGGCCGTTAGCGTATATTTATAAGGCAAACGATTTCTTGTGGTATAGCCATTTACTAGTTTGAAAGAGTTTTCTTCTGCTTTTCCAGAAACTTGAATGAGTGAAAGACCCCGGACATTGGCAGCAGCAGAGGTATTTGCTTCGATATTGTTCTCTTCTAAGCGCCCCGTGACATAAACTGATGTGTTGCCTGAGACGTTCCCATTGATCAAAAGCCTATCGGTTTTTTGGTCATTTATTGCAGCACCATCACTCCAAGCCGTGTTGAAGTAAATCTTTGCATCACCCGTTGCATTGTAGACTTCTTGCGTGTCTGGTTTACCAGAACCTATATGCAATGTTTGGTAATGATCTTCGGTTGGTCCATTAAAGATAATGGAGCTGTTATCGAGATTAAGCGTGGAAATATCAGAACGAGATCTTTGAGCGATATCAAGGAGATTGCCATCATCATCTTTTTCATTTTTGCTGGTTTTCAACGTCCATTTTGTATTGTTTTTCAGATCAAAGTGCACATTTCTGTCTTTAGCAATATTTGCTCTGCCCTCTAAAATAGACTGATCTGCGCTTAATGTGAAGGTGCCGTTGGAGATCGTTTTAACCTCTTTACCATCCCACAAATCTTTATCTTTCCATGATGTTTTGTCCCAAAAAATACCATCTCCTAATAATACGTCAGCATGGATTTCTGATTTTTTAAGATTGACTGTGCCGATTGATGGAGCAGCAGCATCTTCGATGCTTTTTTCAACAACAGTTCTAACGAAAATTCCTGTACCATTTTCAGCATGAAGCTCTGCATTAGTCAGATTGATCTCATTACTATGATATTTTTGCGGATCATGCGAGCTATTCGGATTATTATCAAAGAAAGTTGCGAATTGTAAACTGGCAACTTCTGCTGTGGCAGAAACATCTGTCAGATCAATATGTCCGCCATTTATTACAACCAGTGCAGCCATTTTTGCTTCTATTGTATTTTTCTTCCCCTTCTGAGGAGTATCGGATTGGGTATCTAGGCCTTTAGAATTAGTATCAATAGCACGATTGCTCGTTTTAATTGTGCTACCTTCAATGACAAAAAGACCAACATCAACATTTTGAATGGTTGTTTTGCCATTGAATTCAACTATACTATCGGCATCCCAAATGTTTACACCAACGGTTGCTGCTTCGGACTCACCACCGGTTATTGTTAAATCTCCGCTAATGATTTGACTTCCACCGTCTGCATAAAAACCTTCATCGACATTTTGAATGGTTGTTTTGCCGGTTAACTGAATTTCACTACCAGAATCCTCTGTCCGTACACCAGTGCTTATTTTGCCGAGATTTTCATTAATTGCTTTACCACCGACTACTGTTAAATTTTCGCTGGTAATTTTGCCACCATTTATTGCTCTAAGACCCTTCAAAATATTATTAATCGTTGCCGTTCCATGCAATTCAATTCTGCTATCAGGACCAAGTGCAAGTGCACCGGTTCCCGCGTCATTCGTTGTTAAAGCTATATCCGTGACATCAATCTGTCCACCATTTCGTGCCTCAAGCCCATGTGTGAATTTTTCAATGGTTGTTTTTCCATTTAGTTCGATCTTGCTGTTAGGCAGGTCAACTCCTACACCAGTGCTTTCTTCTTTTGCTCCAGAACCGATGAGTGTTAAATTTTCGCTGGTGATTTTACCACCATCAAATGCTCCAAGACCGTTCAAAGCATTGTTAATCTTTGTATTGCCTTTTAATTCAACTATGCTATCAGAACCAAGTGCAAGTGCACCGTTTCCGAAGTTATCGGTTGTTAGAGTAACATCCGTAATTTCAATACGTCCACCATTTTTTGTAAGTAATGCGTTTTCATGTCCATTCAAATTTCCTCCTATGACAGTCCCTCCTTTCATTGTGACCTTGGATTCTATACCATCTGCATGGAGTGCATTACCCTTAGATGATGCGACTGTAACATTGTTGTTTAAAGTAATGATGCTGCCGTTTCCAGCATATACCCCATCAGTTTCCCCATCGAGTGATCCTCCAGAGATTGTTATTGTCGAGTGATCATCTGCAAATATGCCTTTTAGTGCTTGAGTAACGGTTACATTGTTCAAGGTTACTGTGCTGTTTTTAGCACTTATTCCTAAGGATAGTGAACTGTTATCGTTTTCACTCGATATTACCACGTCTTCCAGCTTGTTTTTTTTACTCTTACTGTCAGAAAAGGAAGCACCAGTGCTAGATAAAATGCCAGATGAGGAGGCCTCCATTCCAGAATATGTAATTGTTCCCTTAGTCATTTGAAGTGTAGCACCGTCTTTGGCTTCAAGGCCTAAGAAAATACCAGAACCAGTGCCTTTAATGGTTGTGCCATCCAGTAACTCAATCGCACTGTCAGCACCTTCTGCTGTTACAGCATAGACGGTTTTGTTTGTGCCTTGGCTTATATCTTTATTCATAACAATGGTTAAATGTTTTCCAATGATTTTGCCACCGCCTTTTGCGTGAATAGTTTCGTAGGTTTTATCGGATACTTCTTGTTGTTTTCCCTCAGAAACTACGAGGGTTTCAGCATGTGCACTGAACTGGATATTGAACAGGATAATAGCGGCTGCAGCTGTGCATGATAAAAGGGATGTTTTATACACTAGTATTCTCCTTATGATAGCCCCCAAATATTCATTTCCCCGCGAACTTCATAAGAAGAAGTGAAAATGGATAGTTGTTATTAATTTCAGTAATTGTTTTTATTTGGTAAGACATTTTTGGTTTTTTGTCAAAATTAAAAAATAATTGATATTAATTATGTCTAATACAAAATGTATTTATAATGGATTTTATTTAAAGAATTATAATTTTGAATATTATTATTCAGAGAAATATTGTGAGATACTGATATAGTGGTACCATAACATCTTTTACGTGATGGTAGGGATTATTATATGACGCAAATTGGGGTTATGAGGGAACAAAAAAGGATGTAGAAGAAGCTAGTAAAAAAGCTAACTTACTTGGGCTTAAAGTGGGCTTTCATCTTTCAACACAGTGGTATTAATTTATTTCTAATAGACTTCTCTTTTTTTCAAAGTAGGAAGTACTCTTCATCCACTGGGGATGGAAGTGCTCTGTTGCGTTTGTTGTGTCTTGTCTTGGAGATTTTCGTAAAGAACTAAGTATAAAGAGGGAAGGGTGCTTTAAAAGGAAAAAGGATGACTTTAATGTACAAAAAGGGCAGCATATTGTGCTGCCCTTTTTGTTAAATTGAATAGAATGAATAGGCTATTTTTACAGCCTTGATTTAAAACTG
>NZ_JBHIPR010000048.1:0-9187 GCF_042196145.1 Bartonella sp. AP258QHHD | reverse complement strand
TTGACCAGAGCGACTGATATAGTCGTGGTCTTTATTGATCGTGGTGATTACTACGGATCCATGGAGAAGGACACTATAGGTGGTATCATTGATCCAATGAAGCATCTGGACCGGCTTTGCTCTTCGAATAGTTGTAGTGATGGCATCAATGGCTACACGGTCACCAAATTCTTCTGGAAACCAAACTCCATGAATGGTCTTTGCATCATTGCCATAGCCAGTAAATTGCAAACTGGGTGCCTTGCCAAAACGCTCCATACAAACCCATGAGGCAGAAAACTCTTCTTCAAAGGATTGGAAATTTAGCCAGTCCACATAAAATTGATGCGGTCCTAACATCAGCAAAGGATCTCTCATAGGCTCCCTCCCCTCATTCTGTCCCGCCATGCAGAGCGTTAGCGCGTGCCCGTTGAATGGCGTGAGCGACCGCACGACCAGTGGCCATGGGTTCACGCGCCCCATTAACATGCACTGTGACATTTTGATTGTGTGTGATGGGGGAACGGTCTTTGTCTCTTTGCTCTCTCGCAGATGAATTTACAGGAGAAGCCCCCGCAAATTGCACGATGGGTTGGATGGCTGTTTTACCCCCCAAAAAACTTGGCAAAAACTCTCTTACATCAATCGACCCAATCCACCCCTTAATGCGGCTAGGCAAAGATTTACAATAATCCATCAATTGTGAGATAGACGACATAAAGCCATCGACAATCGAATTAGCCAGATCTTCGCCCGCTTGTTCCATACCAGCCTTGGCAGCATCAGAGAGCTTTTCACGGGCAAAAAAGCTCTTTCTAAACTGGAACTTCTTAAAATCCCCTTTTTACACCTCTCTCAAAGCAAAGATAAAACTGCCAAAACACGTGAGAGTCATCTAAGGATAATTGCATGAGACCATAACAGCTATAAACAGACTCCAATATTTGTATCATATTATTGTAACGATTTACTTACGTATAAAAGAAGAAGATAAAATTGTAATACAACTAAAAGTTCATACGGTTAATCAAGAGAAATTATATAGCATCACAAAACATCAATTGTTTGAAGATTATAAGTAAAAAATTGATCAAAATAAAAAGCTTTTCTTATGAAAAAGAAAAGAGTTGCCCATGAGTAGATATTATAAACTCTAACAAAGGGCATAACTTGATAATTATACCGCAACAAACTAATAGAAACAGCCTTCTTGATAATTCTGGACAACATGTGCTAGCAAATTATGAACACACCCTTGACAAACTCCCCTTTCTTCAAAGATGAAAGCCTAAAAAGAAAAATAGAATAACAAACCATTATTCTGCTTTGTATTAAAGCTCAGTTCACATTAAACCATTGCACTTATAGCGTATAACCTGAAATCTTAGCAGCTTTGAAACAAAATATGTCTGATTTTTCACTCTATTCCTAAATAACATTTAGACACTCCTACTGCTCTTCAAGTCCGCACATATAATACGTTTTTTCCCTCATGCTTTAAGACAAAGAAACAAATCCTATTATAACTTACTGCAACTTGCCGAAAATTGGGTGTCTTTCCCTATAACACCAAGATCTTTAATTAAAAGCGGTTTTCCTATTTCTCCATTATAGGCTTTAACGTGAATGGTCTTGCCTTTCACATCTATGAGGTAATAATCTCCATTAAAAAGCGCACCAGCTGTATAGATAGGGATATTTCCAAAAACCTTATCATTTTTCGCACGGCAATAAGACTGATAATGCGTGTGACCCACGAAGATTGCTTTAACATTATGAGAGGTAATAATTGACTTAAAGACCGACAAATCTTTAGCATTCTTTTTACGAATAAAAAAGGATTCACCATCAATGGAAGCAGCACGCGCATCATGAAAATTAATGATTGTCACTTTACCTCTTGCATCAGCAGCAGCTAAATCGTTCCTAAGCCAATCTAAAGATTTATTGATTTGCACTTCTGTAGACTGCCCCTTCAAACCAACCGTATAGCTTGGATAATTGTGAAGCTGCACATAGTGAACATCTCCATAATCCCAAGAATAACTCAAACTCCCCCTTATCGAGCGAATATTTCCACCCGAAATGGGAACCAAGCTTTCAGTAACATCTGCATTGAAATGCGATAATTGACTACGGTATTTTTTGATTTCCGATACCATTCTTGAAACTGCACTTATAGCACAAGCATCTTTGTAAAAGCTGAATTCTTGAGGATTTGTACAATTACCAACATTATTGGCATAATCGTGATTCCCTAGCCCCTCATAGACAGGTGCTCCAAGAGTTTTATAAACATTTTCATAATCATCATAGTTTTTTTGTTGTCCAAACTCCGTCAGATCACCATTGACAATATGGAATGCAGCTTTGTGCGCTTTTATCACACCAGCAACCTGCTCATTTATCTTTAACCATGGCTCTCTGTTTGATATTCCATTGGCATCACCAGAGTTTAAACGCCACGGTTGCGGATCAGCCATAATGATAGCAGTATAATTTTTTGTAAGAGACTTTTCTTTCATCGACCAATCCATGAATGCATCATGATAAAGCCTCTTGTCTCTTTTTATTTTTTCAGAATCAAGATTAAAACAACCAGAGAGAGTAAAAGCAATCACGGTGATTACCAATTCAACTTTATATCTCATAAACCTATCGCCATAAAAACGTTACATATTATATTAAAAAATTCCTCAGAAGCAATTTTTTAGATTTTATTGTCAAAAATATGTCAAAAATTCGAAATAACGAAAGCAATAATCCTTCAATGAAGGTGCACTTTGATGATATAAAAGCACTGTTGATTTCAAGCCTTCAACTTGAAGCATCTTCATTGATTAAGATTTATAAGCTTGGGCTCTGGCTCTTTCAAATGTCATCGATACATCAACAGCTTATAAAAACTTAGTCGTATACTATTAAAATATCCCCAACAGGAGAAAGAATGTATTCTTATACTAGAGCACCCAACTCCTTTGGATATCAAGATCAAATATATTAGAATATTATGATAAATAAGGTATAACTAATCAAAAGTGCTAGCAATAGTGTTTGATTATTACCGTCATCACTTACTTTGACAAGTTATAAAAATGCAGAAGTATTACAGAAAATACTATTATTACTTTATAAAAAAAATAATATAACTTATGTAAGTATTATAATAATATTTATAATTTCTATAATATAGATTTACAGTAAATTTAATTATATAATATAAATAATTACAAACACATTGTGTGTTAAATATAAATTAATACAAATTTAATATCATTTGTTTTTTAATTTTGACAAAAAACCAAAAATATCTTACCAAATAAAGACAATTATCGAAATTAATAACAACTATCCATTTTCACTTCTTCTTATGAAGTTTGCGGGGAAATGAATATTTGGGGGCTCTCATAAGGAGAATACTAGTGTATAAAACATCCCTTTTATCATGCACAGCTGCGGCTGCTATCATACTATTCAACATCCAGTTCACTGCACATGCTGAAACTCTTGGCGTTGCCAACGAAGAAAAAGATATATCCGGAAAAACGTACGAGACTATTTATGTAAAAGACAAAGGAAAAATCACCGGCAGTACTGTAACTGTAACTGGAAATAAAAACACAAATACAGACACAGGTAGCGATAAATATGTTGTAACAGTTGAAGGTGCTAACAGTGCGCTTGAATTAAATGGCTTAAATATTCAAGGCACTGATTCTGATGTTCGTTTTGGTATTTCTGTAAAAGACGGCGCTAACATCAACCTGACTGGGGGGAACATTACAGCTTCTCAAACTGGTGTTTATATTGATGATAGTAAGAATAGTAGAAATATACTACAAAATGTAGTGATATCAGATAATAAAAATGAAGCATCATCACTCCTTGGAATAGAAATAAACAACGAAAGTTTTATCACTTTAGAAAATGTAACAGTTAAGCAAGCAGAAACTGGTATACTTGCGGATGTCGTTTCTCAAGTTATAGTATCCGGAGGATCATTCGAAGGTAAAATGGATGGCGTATATGCTATGGGCGGCACCACCATTACTGTAGATGGCGGTACTAACATTACCTCATCTAATGGTAACGGACTCCATGCCGATGATGAAAATACCACCATAAAAATGACTGGGGGAAGCGTAACTGGAAAAGACGCAGCATTGTATACAAACGACGGTGGCCATATTAAAATCACGGGTGGTACTCTAACAGCTAAGGAAGATACCACAAGTGCACCTACTACAGAAGGGGATAACCCTGCATATAATAAGGGTACTAAAATTGAGAGTGGATTCGGCGCATTGTCTCAAGGTGAAAACAGTGTGATTGAATTATCTGATACAAAGATCAATGATGCGACAATCGGGTTAAAAACACAAGAAAGTGGCGCAATCGCAATGACTGGGGGAAGCATTACAGCGTCCAAAGTTGGTGCATTCTTTTTAGATAGCAAGAGCAAAGAAAACGAACTGAAAGATGTAGTGACATCAAGTGGGAAAGATGATGCGCCACTAATCAATGGAATCAAGGCAACTAACAGTAATGTCACTTTAAATAATGTAACAGTGACGCAAGCACAAACTGCCATAGATGCATATGATTCCACAGTAAAAGTCTTAGGAGGATCATTTGATGCAGAAAAAGCAGCAATATTTGCTCAAAACGGCGGCAACATCACTTTAACTGGCGGTGCAAAAATTACATCATATAACGATGCTGGACTCTATGCGGAAGGTTCAAAGTCCATCATCGAAATGACAGGAGGGAGCATTACAGCGAAAGAGGAAGCAGTAACGACAACATACGGTGGCCATATTACTGTTACAGATGTCACCCTAAAAACAAATGGTGATGGACTTGGTGTAGCTTCTGATGACCTTGGTAGCATGATTGAATTACTTGGAAAGACAACGATTAGTGATAGTGCAATCGGGCTTCAAGCACAAAACGGTGGTGTAATCAAGATGACTGGGGGAACCATTACAGCTTCCGCAGCTGGTGCTGGCTTCTTAAACAGTAACAGCCGTGAAAACAAACTAGAAAATGTGACAATATCGAGTGGTAAAGACGATGCGCCACTGAACTTTGGAATAAAAGCAGATAAAGGTACCGTCACTTTAAAAGATGTAACAGTGACTCAAGCAGCCGCCGGTATATTTGCAGATCATGATTCGACAATAACAATCTCGGGAGGATCATTTCATGCACAAAATGCAACAATATCTGCTCAAAACGGCAGCGCCATCACTTTAACAAACGGTGCAAAAATTACATCATCTGATGATGTTGGATTATATGCTAAAGATTCAAACTCCTCCATCACAATGATAGAAGGAAACGTCACGGGAAAAGCGAGTGCTTTGGTTGCTGAAGATGGTGGTCATATTACTGTTACAGATGTTACCCTAAAAACAAATGATAGCGATAAGTCATTTGGTGTATTTTCTAATGGCGCAAATAGTGTAATTGAATTGCTTGGAAAGACCACAATTAGTGGTAGTGCAATCGGGCTTGCATTCCAAAATGATGGCGCAATCAAGATGATTGGAGGAACCATTACAGCTTCTGCAGCTGGTGCTGGCTTCTTAAACAGTAACAGTCATGAAAACAAACTAGAAAATGTGACAATATCGAGTGATAAAGACGATACGCCACTGAACTTTGGGATAAAAGCAGATAAAAGTACCGTTACTTTAAAAGATGTAACAGTGACTCAAGCAGCCGCCGGTATATTTGCAGAGAATGATTCGACAATAACAATCTCGGGAGGATCATTTCATGCACAAAATACAACAATATCTGCTAAAAGCGGCAGCACTATCACTTTAACCAATGATGCAAACATTACATCATCTGATAATGTTGGACTCTATGCAGAAGGTTCAAAATCCACCATCACAATGACGGGAGGAACTGTCACGGGGAAAGGTAATGCATTGGTTGCTGAAAATGGTGGACATATTATTGTTGCAGATGTAGCTCTAACTGTCACAGATGTGGCTCCAAGTGACGACTATATATCGTCTGGTGTATTTTCTGTTGGTGAAGGCAGTGTAATTGAATTACTTGGAAATACAACTATTAGTAATAGTGCACTCGGGCTTCAAGCACTAAACGATGGTGCAATCAAGATGACTGGAGGAGCCATTAAAACTTCTCTAGTTGGTGCTGGCTTCTTAAACAGTAACAACAGCGAAAACAAGCTAGAAGGTGTAAAGATATCGAATAGTAAAGACGATGCGTTACTGAACTTTGGAATAAAAGCAGATAAAAGTACCGTCACTTTAAAAGATGTAACCGTCATGCAAGCAACCAATGCCTTAGTTGCAGATGATCACTCGACAATAACAGCCTCAGGAGGATCATTTCATGCACAAAATACAACAATATCTGCTCAAAACGGCAGCGCCATCACTTTAACCAACAATGCAAACATTACATCATCTGATAACATTGGACTCTATGCAAATAGTTCAAACTCCACCATCAGCATGACGGGAGGAACCGTCACGGGGAAAGGTAATGCATTGGTTGCTGAAAATGGTGGACATATTACGGTCACAAATGTGTCTCTAAATGTTACAGATGTATCTCTAGGTGACGAAGATATATCGTCTGGTGTATTTTCTAATGGCGAAGGCAGTGTAGTTGAATTGCTTGAAGGAACAACGATTAGTAATAGTGAAATTGGACTTACAACAAACGATGGTGGCGCAATAAACATGACTGGAGGGACCATTAAAACTTCTCTAGTTGGTGCCGGCTTTTTAAACAGTAACAGCGGTGAAAACAAGCTAGAAGGTGTGAAGATATCGAATAATAAAGACGATGCGTTACTGAACTTTGGAATAAAAGCAGATAAAAGTACCGTCACTTTAAAAGATGTAACAGTGACTCAAGCAGCCGCCAGTATAGTTGCAAATGATCACTCAACAATAACGGTCTCAGGAGGATCATTTAGTGGACATGATGTAGGAGGAAGCGCCGAAGCCAGCAGTACGATTATCTTAAAAAACAATGCTAACATTATATCATCTAATGGCGAAGGACTCCTTGCAGACGGTTCAGGATCTAAGATCATAATGACGGGAGGATCCGTAGCCGCGAACAAAACAGCGTTATTCGCAATCAACGGTGGGCATATTGATGCCACAGATGTTGCTCTAACAACAGAGGGAAAAGGAAGCGGTGTATTTGTAAGTGGCAATGACAGCACAATTCAATTGCATGGTGATACAATAATTAACAATACTTTGGACGGCCTTGGAGCAGTTAACGGTGGTAAAATCATTAGCGAAAACTTATCGATAATCGGTGGTGAAGCACTTGAAGGCTCCGACAACGAACGCACTGGTATATGGACATCGGACTCTGGTAGTGAAGTTAGGTTAATGGGCAAAACAACCATTCAAAATGTCGATGAAGGGTTTTATGCAGACGGTGGAAGTAAAATCATTAGCGGAGATTTAACAATAACTGGTAGTGAAAATAAAACAATGACCGTTGGTGTAAACGTTGCAGAAACTGATAGTGCAATCGAATTAAATGGTAAAACAATCATTCAAAATTTTGATGTTGGTCTTTTTGCAGGAAATAATAGCACAATTAAGATGACGAATGGTTATATTGGAGCAGCAGAGAATACAATAAAAAATAAAATAGAAGCAAAAAAAGTTGCACTATGGGCGGCATTTAACGGACATATTGATGTCGTGAATACTTCTATGATAGCAGGAGTTGCTGGTTTGCAATTTATAGCTCTCTCTAATCCTGATCTAGATTATCCAGATGATCCACAAAAACGTAAAAGCAGTGAAATCAATTTAACCAATGCAGATATTCACGTTGAAAATGGCACAGGAATTTTTGTTGGAGCTTTTACTAACACAAACATGGAAGATATTCCAACTTTATCAATCGGTACAGCAAATCTCAAAAATTCAGAAATCCATGCTGATGTATTGTTAGGAGATGGTCTTTTCGAAGATCCAAAATCTTGGAAAAATGACAATTATTGGAACAATAAAGAGGTTAAAGCGATCTCCAATGGCACCTTCACCTTAAGCGCTGATCAGTCTACTCTAGAGGGCAGAGCGAATATTGCTAAAAATAGAACTGTACGTTTTGATCTAAAAAACAAGACAACATGGACACTAAAGACCAGTACAAAAGAAAAAGATGATGATGGCAATCTGCTTGATATTGCTCAAAGATCTCGTTCCGATATTTCTACGCTTAATCTCGATAACAGCTCTATTGTTTTTGATGGACTGGTAGAAGATCATTATCACACATTGCATATAGGTTCTGGTAAACCAGATACGCAAGAAGTCTACAACGCCTCTGGTGACGCAAAGATTTACTTCAACATTGCTTGGAGTGATGGCGTAGCAAGTGCCGATCAAAAAACCGATAGACTTCTGATCCACGGTGATGTCTCAGGCTCCACAACAGTTTATATCAAAAGCGATTCAGGAGATGAAAGTAGTGTAATAAATGCTGCTGATCCTTCCAATATAGGTGGCCTCTCGCTCATTCAAGTATCTGGAAAAGCACGAGAAGACTCTTTCAAACTCGTAAATGGCTATACCACAAGAAATCGTTTGCCTTATAAATATACGCTAACGGCCTATGGACCAGAGTCAAGCCACGGTACAGCCGATGTTGCACAAAGCCTCTTTGATGAGAAGAATGAAAATTTCTGGGATTTCCGCTTACATAAAGAAATTCTTGAAACGGATTCTGGTTCTGGTCCAAGTGTGATCGTCCCTGTAGCACAAACGGCCAGTTACTTAGTCATGCCAAATGCTCTCTTCTATAGTGGATTAACCGATATGGCTAAACAAAACGCGCTTTTAGCCAATATCAGAACATCTGTCTTAGGAAAAGAAGAGGAAAAACAAACCGGTTTCTTCCTCTATACTTACGGAAACACAGGAACCTTATCTTCTGAACGCGGACCTCTCAAATATGGTTATGGTGCTGATATCCGCTATGCTGCTCTCCAAGCCGGAGTCACATTCGCAGCATTAGAAGGACAAAATACCACAACACATTTCGGTCTTGTAGGCACCTATGGGCGGCTGTCTTTCACTCCAAAGGATATGGATGATGTAAGTAAGAGCACATTGGATAAATGGTCACTAACAGCTTATGGCAGCGTGCAGCATGACAATGGTTTCTATATGGATACACTGTTATCCTA